>JAFXHN010000010.1 GCA_017536365.1 Bacillota bacterium
ATATTGGGTTTGTGAACATTACCATAAGCTGACCGAATTCAGGCATGTCTTTAAGCGGTGCCATTGAATCGCTCATTGTCTCCATACCGAACATAAGGAGCGCAAAGCCTATGAAAATTATACCTATCTGATGTTTTTTCTCACTCTTTAAGAACATCACGAACACTATACCTATAGCGGCAAGTATTGGTGAAAATGCTGAAGGCTTGCAGAACTGCAGAATTAAAACAGTGCTGCTTATGCCTGTCAAACTTAAGAGCCACGCCGTTACCGTTGTACCAATGTTAGCGCCCAGAATTACTCCTATGGCCTGATGAAGTTTAATGATCTTTGAATTTACAAGACCAATTACCATTACCGTTGTTGCTGATGATGACTGAATCACAGCCGTTACTCCTAAACCAAGAGTTGCTGCCTTTAACCTGTTTGATGTCATCTTTTCGAGGATCTGTTCCAATTTACTGCCGGCTAATGTTTCAAGACCATTTCCCATGATGTGCATACCGTAAAGGAATGTTGCAAGTCCGCCGACTAAAGCTAAAACACTGAAAATATCCATCTCTTTCTCCTTTTTTCACTTTCTATTTCACGGCAATTATATATTCCTTATGTAAAATCCAAATGCATTAAAAGGTAAAAAGTGTGTAAAAAAGAGAAAAACAGTATCTGTTTTTACTGATACTGTTCCCCATTATTTTTATTGAATATTATTATCATTTCTGTCCCCTTGCCTTCTTCACTGGCAATGTATATCTCAGCATTATGTCTGGCAAGGATATGCTTTACGATCGCAAGCCCCAGTCCCGTTCCGCCTTTTTCTTTGGATCGGCTTTTATCAACTCTGTAAAATCTTTCGAATATCCTGTTTTGGTGTTCTTTAGGTATGCCTATACCGGTATCTTTCACCGAAAGTATTACCGAATCATCATTTTCCCTTACGGATACCTCTACTTTACCCTCTTTTATATTATATCTAATAGCATTATCACAAAGATTATAGACCACTTCTTCTATCATAACTTTATCGCCGCGAACAACAGAATGTTCACCGTTCAGCTTTAAAGAAACATTATTTTTATCAGCATTAAACTGAAGCATATTCAGACAAGTATCTGCCACTTCATAAAGGTCTACATCATCATATTCCTCATTTTCTTCTACCATATCAAGCTCAGAAAGACGTATGATATCGTTTATAAGGGTAAGGAGCCTCATTGAGTTTTTTCTGATCTCACCAGCAAATCTTCGCACGTCTTCCCCTGAAGCCATACCGTTTTCGATAAGTTCGGAATACCCTGTTATTGCAGTTAGCGGTGTTTTCAGCTCATGGGTAACATTTGCAGTGAACTGCTGCCTCATATCCGCATTGTCGATTATACCCTTATGCTGCATTTTGATAGTGTCCATAAGTGTAGACAGCTCTCTGTACTCAGGTTCGATCTCATCATAAACAACATCTTCTTTTCTTATAATATCTGACAGTTTTTCAATAGGGCTGATTATCCTTCTGCAGAATTTTACTCCTGCATAACACAAGATCGCAAAAACTAGGATAACTACAATTATCATTTCAAACAGTGCTTCTCCATAATCTTTGCCTTCGCCATTTAATACACCGTAAAAAACTGCTGCAGCAATTATTACTGCAGCAATCATTCCCAATGCAAGAAAAGATATAAAATACAAGTTTATTCTTGATCTCATTCTTTCATCCTCATTCTATAGTATATCCTACATTTCTAACTGTTTTTATCGCAGCATCGGATTCTTTAAGTTTTTGTCTTAAAGTCTTGATGTGCATATCCAGAGTCCTGGATTCTCCTATAAAATCAGTTCCCCATACCCTTTCCATAATAATATCTCTGGTAAGGACTATACCTGTGTTAAGGAGCAGAGCTTTTAAAAGTTCAAATTCTTTAAAGGTCAATTCACAATTTGTACCTTTTACACTTACCGTATGCTTTTCTTCATCCATAATGATATCTTTAAGCATAATAACTTTTTCGCTGTCCCCTGTTGTCCTGCGCAGTACAGCTTTTACCCTTGATATCAGTTCCATTACACCAAAAGGTTTTGTTATATAATCATCCGCACCAAGGTCCAGAGCTTTTACTTTATCTATTTCGCTTGTTTTTGCAGTCACCATAATTACAGGTATGTTTTTTGTGTTGGGATCAGTTCTGAGTTTTTTCAGAACATCCACTCCATCGGAATCCGGAAGCATTATATCAAGCAGAACAAGACCCGGAACTGCAGCATTTATCTTTTCGAAAAACAATGCTGCATTTTCAAAAGCTTCAGTATCAAATCCACTGTTTCTGAGAGCTATGGTCTCAATTTCTCTGATATTAAGATCATCTTCGACTATGTATATAAGTGCCATAATTCCACCTCAAAACTGCACGGCCTAAGGCAGCTTATATTTTTCTTTGTATATAGCGTAATTTCCTTTAAATACCGGATTTTCATCTCTTCTAAGGGTATCGAGATATCCGTGAGCTTCCATTGCATCTTCATCCATCTGGATAACATGGATACCGATGTTTGAACAATGGTCTGCAACTCTTTCAAAGTTTGTTGTTATATCAGAAAGAAGGAAACCGAGTTCTATAGTACATTCGCCTTTTCTGAGTCTTTCTATGTGTCTGCTCTTAAGCATAAGATTGATATCATCCACTACTTCTTCAAGAGGCTCTACCAAAATAGCTTTCTCATTGTCTTCATGTTCAAATACATCCACTGTGAGTTCCACGATCTCTCTTATAGCTTTAGAGAATATTCCAAGTTCTGCTTTTGCCGCCTCTGAGAAATCAAGATCTTTTTCCTTCTTTTCTTCAGCAGCTTCTGCAAGATTTACAGCGTGGTCGGAAATTCTTTCTAAATCTCCTATACAGTTCAACAGCATAGATAAACTGTGGCTGTCGTTGCTGCTTATATTCTGTCTGCTGAGTTTAACAAGATAAGTGCCTATCTTATCTTCATATTCGTCTACTTCATCTTCAAGTTCAAAGACTCGTTTTACGTCATTAGCATTGTAGTTTTCTAAAACATCAATGGATAAAATAAGTGCTTCTTTTGCCTTTTGAGCCATCTGAACTGTTACTTCATAAGCTTTTCTAAGAGCAAATGAAGGCATCATAAGGAATCTGTCATCAAGCATTGAGAAATCAAGGCCGTTTTCATCTTCTTCTGTAACTTCTTCATCGATCTTAACTATCCTACATACTATTTTTTCCAGCACACCTATAAGCGGCAGCCAGCAAGATACAAGAATTATATTAAATACTGTGTGGAAGGCAGCAATTCCCGCAGGGCCTGTTACAATATTAAGGAATTCGAAACCTATGACAGCATTAGCCGAGTAGAATACAACAAGGAAAACCAAAGCCCCTATAGTAGTCGATATGAGATGTGCGAAAGCAGCTCTCTTTGCATTTTTTGTTGTACCTATACTAGCAAGCATAGCAGTTACACAAGTACCGATATTCTGTCCCATTACGATAGGTATCGCTGTCCCCATAGTGATAGCTCCTGTAAGAGACAGAGCCTGAAGTATACCTATAGATGCCGATGAACTCTGAATTACTGCAGTCAATGCCATACCTATAAGAAGTCCAAGGATAGGATTTGAGAACATTACCATGATCTCAGCAAACTGAGGCATGTCCTTTAACGGTGACATAGCGTCGCTCATTGCATCCATACCAAACATTAAGATGGCAAATCCTATGAATATTATGCCGATCTGAGATTTTCTTTCGCTTTTCAGAAACATTACAAATACTATACCTATAGCAGCAAGTATAGGTGAAAATGATGACGGTTTGCATAGCTGAAGAAGTATCATAGTGCTGCTGATACCGGTCAAGCTCAGGATCCATGCTGTTACTGTAGTACCTATTTTAGCTCCCAGGATAACACCTATTGCTTGTCTGAGCTTCATTATTTTTGAATTTACTAAACCTATTACCATTACGGTAGTTGCAGATGATGACTGAATAACAGCCGTTACTCCTGTACCCAGAAGCGCTGCTTTGATCCTGTTTGATGTCATCTTTTCTAAAATGTGTTCGAGTTTGCTCCCTGCCAGCGTTTCGAGCCCTTTGCCCATAATATTCATTCCATACAGGAACATGGCAAGGCCTCCGATCAGGGAAAGAATGCTGAAAATATCCATGTCTTCTCCTTATGTATAAAAATTATCAATATATTTATTATATATTAATAAATGTAAATCGAAAGTGTATTTATGTAAAAAATATGTAAAATTTAAGACCCTTTGATCGCGCAAAGGGTCTTTACCGATAGTTTAAATTTTTTCAAAATCAGATGCAGGATGCTTACAGAGAGGACATACAAAATCAGCCGGTAGTTCATCTCCTTCGTATACATATCCGCATATCTTGCATCTCCATCCACCTGCTTTTTTCGCTTCAGGAGCAGGTTTTATGTTTTTGTGATAATAGGCGTATGATACAGAAGGAACATCGGATATTACCTGTCCGTCTGCAGCATCAGCGATAAACATTGTATGAGTTCCAAGATCTATCTCCTGAACAACATCTCCCGAAATGAAACTGTTAGCATATTTTGTCAAATATACGATGCCGTTTTCCGCTCTGGCATAGCCTTCATAATCCGCAAACTTATCGGTGTCCTTACCTGTCTGGAAACCAAAATGCTTGAACAGATCAAAGCTTGTCTCTTCGGTAAGTAAAGATACATTGAATTTTTTAGTATTCTTTATCATATCGTGAGTATGATTGCTTTTATTTACTGTAATGGAGATCCTGTTTGGGGTACTTGTGACCTGTGAAAGAGTGTTTATTATACAGCCATTGTCTTTACCCTTTTCATTAGCAGTAAGAACGTAAAGGCCGTATGTGATATTGAACATTACTTTATTATCCATATTTACCTCCTTAATTATCTTATTTATGATTATACCATATCCTGTTATCTATTAAACCAAAAAATACTCCTCGAACTTGTATTTAACAAAAAAAAATATTATACTGTTTATTGTAAAGAAAGGAACAGCTATGGAAAACATTATAGACATTTTAAATTTTATATGGCTTAAAATATGCCAGTTTGCAGCTTTTATGATACAGCTTCTGGACACAGGAATAAAATCCATTCCTTATGCTTTTTCATGGCTCAGCAGCAACAGTCTCGATATAGGAGTGTGGTATTGTCAGATAGTAAGATGGCTGATGCCTGTGCTGGCGCTTATCATACTTACAGCAATCATTAAAAGTATGCTTCGGGTTAAAAATCCCGAAGAAACCTGGGGATATTTAAAATCTGACAGCTTGGGAACTTTCCCTATTACCCACTGGGAATCCCTTATAGGCAAAGGTAAAACCTGTGATATCGTAATAGAATTCGTTACTATTTCAAAAATACACTGCGCCATGATCTTTGACGGCATAAACCGATGGAGAGTTCATGATCTTTCCGGAGGCTCTGATGTCAGCATAAACGGAGAAAAAGTCTCAAATTCCGCCGAGATCGAATCCGGTGATATCCTAAGTATAGGCGGAGTGGATTTTGAATTTGAAACCATATCTCAGGAAGAAAGTTCTCTTGAAGAAAAAAAGCGTTCATATAAATCACGTACTCCTGTATCGCCTGTTTTTTCAATAAGCATGCTGACTGTATTTCAAATGCTGGCAGCATCTTCCCTAGTGATCAACAGACCTGAATACAGCATACAGATAACATTCAGCTACATTATTCTGGCTGCAGTAATGTGGGTATACATACTCGTAAATTACTTTGGAGGCAAGCGAGGTCTGGAACCTGAGATCCTTGCTTTTTTCCTTTGTTCATTATGCCTTTCCGTAACTGCCAGCAGCAGTCCGGGAACACTTTACAAACAGTTGGCAGCTATACTTATAGGAATATTTATATTTTTGATCCTTTCATGGTATCTGAGAGATCTTAAACGCGTAGTAAAGACAAGACATCTTATGGCTGCTTTTACCTGTATACTGCTGGCTGCAAGCCTTGTATTCGGCACAATTCAACATGGCGCACAGAACTGGATATATATAATGGGCGTATCCTTCCAGCCTTCTGAACTCGCCAAAGTTTGCTTTATATTTGCAGGAGCTGCATCCCTTGAGCGATTGTTCAAAAAAAGAAACCTATGGGGATTTATGGCAATGTCTTTCTTCTGTTTCGGCTGTCTTGCTCTTATGAGCGATTTTGGAACAGCAGCTATATTTTTTGTCACCTTCCTTATAATAGCTTTTATGCGTTCGGGAGATTATACGACCATATCCATAATATGCTGTTCTGCAGTGGCCGCTCTTGGACTTATGATAAAATTCAAGCCTTACATAGCCTCCAGATTTGCTGTCTGGGGCAACGCCTGGGAAAATGCTTCAACAACAGGCTATCAGCAGGTAAGGACAATGTCCGCTGCAGCAAGCGGAGGATTTATAGGAGTAGGCTCAGGAGATGGCTGGCTTCATAATGTTGCAGCCGCAAACACTGACCTTGTTTTCGGTATGATATGCGAAGAATGGGGTCACATAATCGCTGTTCTTGCAGTCGTGGCTATCGCTTCCATGTCAATATTTGCTATAAGAGTAGTGAAATCCGGAAGATCTTCATATTACGTTATCGCAGCCTGCGCAGCAACATCTATGCTGGTATTCCAGACTATGCTCAATGTTTTCGGTTCTTTGGACATGTTCCCTCTCACAGGAGTAACATTCCCATTCGTATCCTGCGGAGGTTCAAGTATGCTGGCTTCCTGGGGAATACTTGCTTTTCTTAAAGCCGCCGACACCCGCGAAGGCGCAAGCTTTGCTGTGAGAAAGATACGATTCGGTCCTAAAAAGATACGTGTTCCTTCCGAATCTGTAGAAATACAAGATTATACAGATGAAGTTACCGGAGTATATAACAGAGGTGAAATGTAATGAAAAGCATAACAAAAAGAACTATTGTATCATTGATCCTTGCAGGAATCCTTATACTTGGAACCGGTATATTCGTATTCAATTTTTTTACAAAGGGCAGCGAATGGGCTTCTTACCCTGCCAACTCTCACTTATATACCAACGGTATCCTCAACAGCGGTACTTTGCTGGATAAAGACGGTGCGGTTCTGGCCGACGCCCACGACGGCACCTGGTCCTATCATGATGATCAAACCACCAGAAAAGCACTGCTTCATACAGTAGGTGTTCCTGACGGTACTATATACACAGGAGCCATCACCAGATTTGCAGGAAAGCTTACAGGATATAACTTCCTTACCGGAGCGCAGCATATCGGTAAAGATGGCAATAAGGTTTATCTCACCGTTGATGCAGATGTATGCAGAGCGGCATATAAAGCTCTTGGGTCCTACAAAGGAACAGTATGCGTATACAACTACGAAACAGGAGAGATAATCTGTCTTGTAAGCACCCCTACATATGATCCGGCTTATCCTCCGGCTATAAGTGACAGCGATCCAAACTATGACGGCGTCTATGTAAACAGAGCGTTATCTGCTTCATTCATACCGGGTTCTACATTTAAGCTGATCACTCTCACAGCAGCTCTTGAAGAGATCCCTGATGTTACAAATATGTCTTTCTACTGCGGAGGTTCAGTGGATATAGGCGATAAAACCATAACCTGCACAGGGACCCACGGAGACATCTCTTTGGAGAAAGCATTGAATGTGTCCTGCAACTGCGCCTTTGCTTATATTGCAGATATGCTTGGCGGAAAAACTTTAGATAAATACACAAAAGAAACCGGGCTCACCGACAGCTATTCGGTAAACGGTATATCCACAAAAGCTTCTTCCTTCGGGTTTAAAGACGACCCTGCCGGTGAAGTTGCCTGGGGCGGCGTAGGTCAAGGTCACGACCTTGTTAATCCTTGCTCCATGATGATATATATGGGAGCTGTTGCCAATGGAGGCAAAGCGGCTGTACCCCAAATAATAGAAAAGACCACCCTGCAGGGAGGCCTTAAAACCGGGTTTTATATCAAAAAACAAACTGAACGCCTTGTAAACAGCGCTACTGCTGAGATCATAACTCAATATATGAAGTCAAATGTAGTGAATACATATGGTGAAAGCCGATTCCCGGGACTGGATATTTACGGTAAGACCGGGACCGCACAGGTGGATTCCTCAGATTCTTCAAACTCCTGGTTCGTAGGATTTATCAAAAATGAGGATGCACCTCTCGCCTTCGCTGTCTATGCGGAAGGCGGCGGAAGCGGCTCAAGAACAGCTGCAACTATAGCAAACACAGTTCTTCAGGAAGCAGTTAAATCAGTATCCACTGAAGAAGAGTAGCACACAAAACGGCAAGTGACTCAAGTCACCTGCCGATATTTTTATAACTTATTTAAGTCTTCTTTCCATCTGTTCTCTGTTATCGCAATACTCCAAAGCGGTTTCTCTGCTGATCTTGCCATTGCTGTAAAGTTCGGCAATGCTCTGATCCATTGAGATCATTCCCTTCTGACCTCCTGAAGCAATAGCCATATCTATCTGATGATTTTTATTCTCACGTATCATATTTCTTATGGCATTGTCTACGTGCATTATTTCAAATGCCGGCACCATATTGCCGTCTAGACCCGGCAAGAGCTGCTGAGATACCACGGTCCTAAGCACCAGACTGAGCTGAACTCTAATCTGATCCTGCTGATTTCCCGGAAATGTATCTATTATCCTGTCAATGGAATTCACCGCTCCCTTAGTATGAAGTGTAGCCATCAGAAGGTGACCTGTTTCAGTTGCAGTCATTGCAGTCCTTATAGTCTCAAGATCTCTCATTTCTCCAAGCTGTATAACGTCCGGGGACTGTCTGAGACATGCTCTAAGAGCTGAAAGATAGTCCGGTGTATCTACAGCGATCTCTCTCTGACTTACAATGCTGTTCTGATTTCTATGTAAATACTCTATAGGATCTTCGAGAGTGATTATGTGTCTGCTGTAATTCTTGTTGATACGGTCTATTATGCATGCCTGAGTGGTGGATTTTCCGCTTCCCGCCGTACCTGTGAAAAGTATCATTCCATGGCTTTCTTCCGCAAGCTTCATCACTTCTTTAGGGATGTTCAGTTCATCGCAGCTTGGGATATCAAAGCTCACCACACGGATGACCGCAGCCATAGATCCTCTCTGCTTATAAGTATTTACTCTGAATCGGGCAAGCCCCGGTACTGCAAAAGAAAAATCATCATCTCCTGTCTTTTCGTAAGAATCTATGGATCTTCCCGCAGCTTCATAGAGAGCTTCTATAAGTATCCTGGTATCATTAGGAAGAAGCTTTTCTCCTTCTGTCCTCATAATCGCGCCTTCTCTTTTTTCACAGATAGGACTGCCGGCAACAACGAAAATATCAGAAGCTTCATTTTCTACAGCTCTTATTAAAAAGTCTATTGAAACAGCCATATGCCATCTCCTTTCATCTATTCTCCATCCCAAACTTTTATAGATTCATCTGCATCCCATTCCCCATCGGAAACAGCCTGCCATTTTATTATTTCATACTCAGTGCCCGAAACCTTGACTTCTACTTCAAGGATCTGAGTTTCATTTATCCTGCACCCATAATTATACACTTTATCTCCAGGGATATCTTTCTGCCTGATCTCTGCCAGGATCTTTTCCGCCTCTGCCTCAGCTTCATAAAATTCTTTGACAGCCAATGCAGATCTTTCTTCCAGTCTTTCATCTGCTTTTACAGTGGAAATTGCCAAAACAGATAAAAGAGTAAGACACAGTACTGCGAATATAACTATCAGGGAGCTTATTCCTGTTACAGGCATGGATCTGCTTTTGCTCCTGTCTCTGTTATTCATCAGCGTTCCCTCCTTCCAAGGAAGTCTGCCAGAAAACATCTACAGAGAAAATCTCCTCGTTCTTTTCATTATATGCAGATACTTTAGCTCCTCCAAGACCATCAATAGTATCTTTTAAAATTTCAACCTCGACAGCCGGCTCATCATCGGGTTCATGACCGACATCATGAAGAGCAAGATCAACATCCCCTTTTCTGAATTTCAAAGCTTCTGCAGTATTCTGCACCAGTAAAACAGCGTCATTTTGCAGTTCCATAGTTTTGGACTCTTTATCTGCCCAAACAAAAGATGTCAGGCACACTGCCGATGCAACAGCAAAAACAAGTATCATTATTAAAATTTCCATAAGAGCAAGAGGTGCTTTATTCTTCATAATGCCCCTCCTCTCCGGTGCGCAGATAGATGTTTAAATGTATATCACTTTTATCATCTCCGCTTTCTTTCATTCTGATCTCAGCATACAGATTACCCTGAGATATTTCTGGATAAAACCCATAGACCGGAATGAGCTTTTCTCCGAACCCTGCTATTTCAGATACATCCGCCGAATCCTTAGATCCGAAATACTCGCAGAGCCATCCATCATAACAGTAAATGTATGTTAGATATTCTTCTCCATCTATATAATCTTTAAATACCAGCGCTGTTGTTCCTCCAACATCTGCGGTTTCAACAGATCCGATATCCTCAGCCTGACGAACTTTTGTAGTTAGATACTGTACACAGGTCCTTTCATTAAAAACAGTCTGGTCTCTTTCGTTAAGCTCTTTATATGTCTCAACTCCGGACAAAAGGACACCTATAACGCACAGCGCAAACACTCCAAGCACCAGAAGAACTATAAGACCGGATACGTTTTTTCTGCCCTCGGTTTCCTTCTTCATGGTCATTGTTCATCCTTTCTTAGCACGGTTATCTCGGGCATTATATTGGAAGCAAAAACCTTGTAGTCCACCCAAAACCTGTCTTCATCCACCTGTATACCGTAATGTTCTTCAAGATACGCCACATCAGGAGGATATATCCCCTCTGAAGCATAACAAGCCAAAGAAGCCTTTTTCAAAGAATTTTCAAGATCGGCAATAGCCTGCATATTTCTTCCGCTGTCTATATCGTTGAGCAAAGACATAAACAAGATAATGATCCCCACAGCCGCCAATGGCACTATGACAGCTAAAGCATCTTTTAGAGGTCTTTTTGTTCCGATCCTTTTCATAGAACACTCCTCCTATCCAATAGATGCCATTATATTAACAAGCGGAAGTATTACCGAAAGAAGTATAGCTCCTACCATAAATGAAGTTACTATCACAAGAGCCGGTTCCACTCTTGATATCTTAGTCTCAAAAGCCTCTTCGCTTTCTGTCATAAGTCTTTTAGCAATGTCAAAAATAGCTTCGTCCGCCATTCCGCCTCTTAAAGCCACTTCTAATATCCTGCATTCAGCTAAAGGAAGGATATCATATTTTTTAATAGTATCAGACAGAGATCCTCCTTGAGAAAGTTCATCTGCACATTTTCGGCATTTCATCTCTATTTCCGGAACATCCGCCATAAGTTCTCCGGCAAGTTCAAAGATCTCCTCAAAAGGAAGGCCGCTTCTGAGACCCATGGATATGACCTGAGCAGTTTTTGCAGCATTAAGCTCACCTGTCACACCCTTGCTTCCTTGACTCTTATTCCATTTTAAGCCCAGCCATCCTCTGAATTTTGGTACAAGTGCAAATACTGCAGTAAAAATTATTAATGCAGAAAGGATCAAAAGTACAGCCGGCATACATTTGTCTAATATAACTCCAAGTTCGAGAAGGCCTCCTGCCATTCCTGTAAGTCCGCTTCCAAGCTGTCTGTATACGCCATCAAAAACAGGCATTACTTTTACAAGCAGCACCCCAATAACAAGTATCATTATTATCAAAAGCACCATCGGATACAAAAGTGCAGAACGAATATGGTTTTCAAGTCTTATCCTGCTGTCATAATAATCTGCTAAAGAAGAAAAGGCTTCTTCAAGTCTTCCTGTTCTCTCCCCTGCTTCAATGAGACCGATAACATACTTAGGAAACACTCCGGTTTCTCTAAAAACATCCGCAGCGCCTTTCCCCTCATCAGCCATATCTGCCATTTCCTGCAGCAGTTCTTTTATTTTACCTTTAGGCTCATCTTCAGACATAAGAGAAAAGCCGTCCCCAAATCCCACCCCGGATCGGAACAGCATAGATAGACTTAAACATATATCTCTTATATCTTCTTTTGATAAAACAATATTTTTCATAAAATCACCACATACGCCCTGCATTCAAAAACGAAGCAGGGCGTTATATGAAACTCTCCTATAAAATTATTTTAATAGAAATACTTTGCGGAATAGTTACTGCCGTCTCCGATGTATTTCATTATAGATTCACTTTGTTTTCCGGATGATGCAAATGTTGGATCCATTCTCTGCCAAGATGTTCCGTCGAAGTATACGACTCCTTCGATCCAGCCCTGACCTTCAACATAAACGCTGATCCATGCATGATAAGCATTACCTGCATAGCCCACAACAAGCTTGCAAGGAACGTTTTGGCTTCTCAGCATACCTGTCATCAATGCCGCATAGTCAAAGCATATACCTTTCTTTTCTTGTAAAACAGTATCCAGAACAGGCAGATAGCCTGACTGAACATTCTGCGCTTTTGCCTTGTCATATGTGAGCTCGGTTACTACATACTTATATACCTTCTCTACTTTTTTAAGAGGTGTATCCGCATCAGCACATAATTCTTTAGCTTTTGCCACAGTATTTACTGCCGCAGCGTGGTCTACATACTGGTTTGGTCTTACAAATGGCGCAAATTGATCTGTAAGCTGAACTGTGAATCCAACTGAAGACTTTAATGCATACTTTGTACCTTCAACATTTTCCAGCACGAGCACCTGATAATTTCCATTTCCGTCAGACAGAGGGAAAGTCTCCCACTTTGTCGGTGTAAGATTGTATGTGTAAGTAGTAACAGGACCTTTCACCTGTACCTTAAGCTTTTTGCTGTTAGGGTTCAGATATTTTACCATTACATAACCATCTTTTGTGTTTGAATAGTCGATCCAAACCTTATCGGTCTTTTTGACTGCAGTTCCTGATGCTTCTGCCAAAAGCATCTGCTGAGTAAGTGCTGCAGGCGCTTCTGAAAGTGCGATAGCTTCCTCTTCTATTAACATGTCTTCCGCCGCCGCTACATCTATATATCCTTCTGCCGCTGCCGTCTGATCTTCCTGACTTCCGCATCCGGTAAATAAAGTCATTGCCAGCGCCATTATAAGTGCAAGAACTGTTATCTTCTTCATTTTTTCAGTTTTGAGATATTTCATATCACTCCACCTCACTGATATATCATTCATTTAATGTAGTTCCAACTAAAACTGCCTGAACAACTCTCCTTTTTTCATATCCCCCGCCTGTACATGTAGATAAAGTCAGGATCTGGTCTGAAACTTCAGGTATTATCCCTGTGTCTATTTGAGAGCTTTCCATTGACAGATCTATGAATTTCTGTTTTGTTGCATCTTCCTGTATGTCTAGCCAGAAGACATGCCCTTCCACATCAGCTTCAAACGTTGCAAAGACATCATATCTAAGAACGCCTTCTTCCGTCACGATATAAACATAAGGTGCACTTTTCCAGAAATCTTCATCTTTATATAATTTAAGACTGCCGAACATGCTTTTATCTTTCATGTTGTGGCCGTAAATTATCGTATTAAAATCATCAAGGTCTGAACTGCATTTTTCTTCAAGAAATATAGATCCCACAGAATTACTGTTTTTATCCCAGGTATGATCCAAATAATACTGATTATCATCTCCATCCATTAAAGGATATGACACAGATGTTCCGGGTAACACTATCCATCCCATCACATCTTCATTAACTTCTTTAAGTGCGCTAAGATCTATATTTTTAAGTTCTTCTTCTGTAATATTGAGAAGCAGTTCTTCTTCACTGTATACTTTTATGCCTTCTGATAAGCCGGATAATTCTTCCGCATTATCATATATATCACTGCCGTCATCATAATTGTTCAGTGTTTTTATGACCATAATACCGCTGATTATAAAAACGATAAGCAGTACTCCTATAAGAACAAGCTTTACACTCTTATTCATCTATAACTCCTTCTAAACAAGGACATAATTATATCTATTATATTATAAGTAACACAGTATTTTTGAAAATGCAAGCTACTTTTGCATACAAAAAAATAATTATAAAAAAAACATTTTTTTGAACAAAGTAATTTAAAATGTAACGGTTTTTGTAACGGTGCTGCTGCTATAATGAACTCACAAACCAAGAAACAAGGAGGTGATAAACGTGAGAGAGCAGCAATGGAACAACGAATACAGACTTACCACAGTATGCATAGATTCTTATGAAGACAGCCAAATGGTAGGTAGATTCTATAATCCGTACCTTAATGAAGGAATAAGCTTCAAAAGTCTCAGCCAGTTTCTTATCCAAATGGAAAATCTGCTGGACAACATGAACCTTCCACAATCCTTCACAGCGCTAAGAAGCTTCCCTACTCTTCCTGCAAGAAGACAGCATGATCTGACTTCCGGCGATACAGAGTTGATAAAAGGAATGCTTACTACGTTTACGGTACGAGTTATATTTCGTCAGCACACAAGCTGGCAGGGTTCTGTTGTATGGCTCGACCAGGGAACGGAACAGAGTTTTCGTAGTGTACTAGAACTGATCCTTCTCATGGACAGTGCATTATGTACGGCAATGACGAATAAGTTAACAACAGCAGCAAATCATAAGCCACAATCCCTAGTTTAAACAATCACGAACTAAGAGAGAGAAATAATTGAAAAAGGCAAACCATTTGAAAAGATGGGACGCAAAGCCAGGGGGCTAAGGCCGCAAGGCTATGCTAGCCCGGCAGCCATTATTTCGACTCCGATTCAATTGAAAGGAGATCGAAACAATGACTAAGAATAATAAGAAAAATTTAAAGAGAAAAACTTTAGCAGTACTTCTCGTAATAGCGATGACTATTACAATGTTCCCTGCAACAGCATTTGGATTGGAAGGTCCGGATGGATTCCATGATCCAAACCCTGCAAATGGATTTGAATTCCCATCATTCCCTGGAGGAAATGACGACGACAAGCAGTTCGGCGACGACGACGACAAGAAGTTCGGCGATGACGACGACAAGCAGCTCGGCGATGACGACGACAAGCAGCTCGGCGATGACGACGACAAGCAGCTCGGCGATGACGACGACAAGAAGTTCGGCGATGACGACGACAAGCAGCTCGGCGATGACGACGACAAGAAGTTCG
>JAFXHN010000011.1 GCA_017536365.1 Bacillota bacterium
GGCGGAAAATTTGGTGCAGATATTCTTTGCTGTGCTGATTGGTTTCCTGTATGTCATTATTTTCTGGCGGGGCGGATCTCTTTGGCCTTGTATCATCTCTCATGGTGTGTTCAATTCTCTGTCCGCATTTTCCGGTGAGGGCGAGGGAATGATCCGACTCATGATCCTGTGTGTACTCACTGTGGCTTATGCAGTGATTTTACTTAAGACCTTGCCGAAAGGTAAAGTGAATTAAATACTATAAAACTTAAATGAGGAAGCAGCGAACTGCTTCCTCATTGTTTCAGTATATCAGTTTTGGCGCGCCCAGAGGGATTCGAACCCCCGACCTTCGCATTCGTAGTGCGCTACTCTATCCAGCTGAGCTATGGGCGCATGAGCCTTACAAAAATAAATTATATCGTGACTTGCTTTGTTTGTAAAGAAAAAAACGTCTTCAAATCAATTTTTATGAAAGGTTTGTACTCAAGTAAAGCAGGGTATCATCCTAAATATATATGTGTTAAGTTATCATTAATAACTTATAAATATTGAAAAGAATTATGATTTGAAGTAAAATAAAATGTAAAAAATTTTGAAAGAGTGGATGAAAATGGGAAATAATAAATTTGAATTCAGATTCGCTGAAGAAAAAGACTCAAAAACTATACTTGGCTTCATAGAAGCATTAGCGGACTATGAGAAAATGCTTGATGAAGTGATCGCAACAGAAGAGCTGCTTAGAGAGTGGATCTTTGAAAAGAAAAAAGCAGAAGTTATTTTTGCTTTGGAAGATGGGAAAGAAGTTGGATTTGCATTGTTCTTCCATAATTTTTCAACATTTCTTGGACGTGCGGGGATATATCTTGAAGATCTGTTCGTCTTGCCGGAACACAGAGGCAAAGGATACGGAAAAGGTCTTTTGTCCCAGCTCGCAAAGATCGCGGAGGAAAGAGGCTGCGGAAGACTTGAGTGGGCATGCCTTGACTGGAATCAGCCAAGCATAGATTTTTATCTTTCCCTTGAGGCTGCACAGATGGATGAATGGACTACATACAGGCTCGCAGGGGATACCCTTAAGAAGATGGCGGAGTATTAGGAGGTTAGGATGGCTGATTTTCAGTATAAATTTCAGGTATATGCCAGCAGCATGAATTCCAAACTTGAAGTTACGAACAAGACAATATTCGAGTGGATGGAAGATGCAGCTTCATTGCATTCGGATCTGAATGGATGCGGAATGAAAAACCTTGAGACCAATGGATATTCATGGGTAGTTATACAGTGGAAAGTAAAAGTCATCAGACGTGTGAAATACGGAGAGACCGTAACTGTGAACACCTGGGTGTCGGGAAGGAAAAAGCTTTATACATTCAGAGAGTTTGAATTCTTTGATGAAGAGGGAAATGTGGTGGCGATAGCTTCCAGCAAGTGGGTCCTGACTCATCTTGAACAGGGAATGATAAGTGTTCCGGATGACATCATTGACGGATACGGAGAGAATATGAGGACCGTGTTTGAAGAGGGCAACAGTATGCCGAGGCTCAAGGATCCGATGGATTTTTCAATGCCGTATGAATTTAAGGTGCCTTGCACATTCATAGATGTAAACGATCATGTAAATAATATATTCTATTTGGACATTGCATACCAGGCTATGCCTTTGGAAGTGTTTAAGAACAACAGATTTGATGAAATAGAAATAATGTACAGAAAAGAGTGTAAACTCAACGATAAGCTGATGTGCTATTACCATTTCGACGGAACGGATCATGTGGTTTCCATAAGAGATGAAGACAGCAAGCAGCTTCATGTACTGGTAAGACTTAGATAAAACAGAGTTATAGAAGGAATAAGAGAGATTATGGAAATACGATACACAAGACCTGAAGAGCTGGATCTGGTGATGGAGATCTATGATAAGGCTAGGCAGGTCATGAGAGCAAGCGGAAATATGAATCAATGGATAAACGGTTATCCCAGCAGAGAGATGATAAGTGAAGATATTGTTTCTGACAACAGCTATGTGCTGGCAGAGGGGGATATGATCCATGCGGTGTTTACTTTGATTGGGGGAGAAGACCCTACATACAAGGTGATCGAAGGCGGAGAATGGCTCAACGACGAGCCGTATATGACCATCCACAGGATAGCTTCAAACGGCACCGTGAAACATGCTGCGGATATCTGTTATGACTGGACTTTGGAAAGAACGGATAATCTCAGGATAGATACCCATGCGGACAACAGTATAATGAGACACGTTCTTGACAGAAACGGGTTCATTGAATGCGGAATTATCTACGTGAGTGACGGATCTCCGAGGATAGCATATCAGAAGGTGAAATAATGGAGTCTATTGAAGTTTTTTTGATCATATGTGTGGCTATGTTCATAGTAGGGGTAGTGGATTCTGTGGCAGGGGGCGGAGGTCTGATAAGCCTTCCGATCTATCTGATGATAGGACTTCCTCCCAGAACTGCAGTAGGCACAAATAAGGTAATGGCTTTTACGGGCAGTGCTACAGCTTCATATAGGTACTATAAGCAGGGTTACTTTGATCTTAAAGCAGCTTTGACATTGATGGTTACTGTCATAATAGGTGAACTTGGGGGTACACTTATAATCTTTATTATCCCTCAAAGAGCGATAGAAGGTTTTCTTTCTATTATGCTGCCTATCGTGGCGTTATTTACTATTTTTTCTAAAAAGACTTTTCACTACAGCAGTAAACAGCTGGATCTCACCAATAAAAGAGAGAAAAAACTGCTGTTAGCCCTGGGGATAGTAATAGGCCTTTATGCCGGCACCGTAGGAGCTGCCGGGGCAACTATAGGAATGATGCTGCTTTGCGGAGTACTTCATTACGATGTAAGGTCAGCCAACGGCACATTGAAATTTGCCATGGCGGCAGGCTGTTTAGCGGGATTGATATTTTATATTTTAAACGGAAACGTAAACTGGATGTTAGCGATCCCTTCAGTTATATGCAACATGGCAGGAAACTATTTTGGGTCCGGGCTGGCAGTGGAAAAAGGCGCAAAGATAGTCAGACCTATAGCTTTGGTAGTGGTCCTGGCATATACGGTAAAAACATTCATATCTTTTATTTAACGGAGTGCAAAAATGGATAATTTGACGATAAAGCTCATTGCTTTGGATCTGGATGATACAACACTGAGATCCGACGGGACTCTTGCTCCTGAAACAAAAGTAGCAATAGAGAGAGCTATACATAAAGGAATAGAGATCGTAGTTGCCAGCGGGAGAGCCTTTACTGCCCTTCCAAAGGAAGTTATTTCTATACCCGGCATAAATTATGCTGTAACTTCAAACGGAGCAGCGGTTTATAGGCTCCCGGGCGGGGAACGTGTAAAATCTTATGATGTTCCTGAAGAAGCGGTAATGAAGATACTTGATATAGCAAGGCCTTACGGAGAAGATATAGCCTTGGAAGCTTTTGTTGACGGACAGCCTTATACAAGTCAGGGTCATATCGACGATCCTATAAGATACGGAAGCAGCCCTGCGTATGTGGGTTATGTTCAGAAAACCAGGATCCCTGTAGATGATATTTACAAGTTTTCAGAAGAAAACAGGAAAAACATAGACAGCATGGTAGTGGTTTGTCCCGATGCGGATAAAAGGGAAGATATCAGAAACAAAATAGCCGGATCTGCGAAAGGTATAAGGATGACAAGTTCAGTAAAGCATCTTACTGAAATAATAGGTGAGGATGCGGGGAAGGATTCCGGACTTAAATATGTTTGCGGTGAGCTGGGCATATCATCAAGAGAGACTGTTGCTGTAGGAAACGCCGATAACGACATAGATATGATAAAATATGCATATATAGGAGCGGCGGTAAGCAACTCTTCTGCAAATTGCCTTGCGGCAGCGGATGTGATAATAGGCAGCAGTAATGAGAATGGAACTGCGGATTTCATAAATGAGATCTGCGACGGAAAAATCAAATAATTATTGAAAAAAACTGTTTGGTTTAGACCTCTTTATTCAGGAAAACTGAGAGAGGTCTTTTTTTATGAGAATATATTGACACATAAAGAGATCGGATATATACTCAACATATGAACAGATGTAAATATGAACATTTGAATAAGAAGGAGCGAGCCTATGGATAAAAACGAATTTCTGGCAGTGAGAGAAGACATTGTTCAAAAAGTGCTGGCAGAGCAGCCTGATGATGAGGTGCTTTATGATCTGGCAGAGCTGTTTAAAGTATTTGGAGATTCGACACGTATAAGGATACTGTATGCATTGTTTGAATCAGAACTTTGCGTTGGAGATATAGCACAGATACTGAATCTGAGCCAATCTTCCGTGAGCCATCAGTTAAGGATACTTAAATCCTCAAAGCTTGTTAAGTTCAGGAGAGAAGGTAAGATAATGTTTTACTCTCTTGATGATGACCACGTAAGAACTATGATAAGCATGGGAATGGAACATATCGAAGAGTAAAAAGGAGGAAATAAAATGAAAAAAACTTATAAGATCGAAGTGGACTGTGCTGTATGTGCAGGAAAAATGGAAGAAGCCGCAAAGAAAACGGAAGGTGTTAAGGATGCAGCAGTAAGTTTCCTCACACAGAAGATGAAAGTAGAGTTCGAAGACGGAGCAGATGTGGATCATATAATGAAGGCAGTTGCATCAGCCTGCAAAAAAGTTGAAGCGGATTGTGAGATCTTCTTGGATTAATTTTGTACATAGACGGATCGGGGAAAAAATGAACAAAAAACAGAAAAAGACTTTATACAGGATCATCACAGCGGCAGTGCTGTTTATCGCAGCAGCGGCAGCTCCTGTGACGGGATATGTTGAATTGGTCCTTTTTATTATCCCGTACCTTGTCATAGGATATGATGTTTTACGAAAGGCTTTTAAAGGTATAATAAACGGCCAGATTTTTGATGAAAATTTTCTTATGGCTATAGCGACAGTGGGCGCACTGCTGCTTGGAGAGTATCCGGAAGCAGTGGCTGTAATGCTGTTTTATCAGGTAGGAGAGCTGTTTGAAAGCTGTGCCGTAGAAAAGAGCAGAAGAAATATCTCAGATCTGATGGATATAGCTCCGGACTATGCAAACTTAGAAATCGGAGGGGGCGGATTTGAGGCCGTGGATCCGGATGATGTAGAGATAGGCAGTGTGATAGTTATAAAACCCGGAGAAAGGATCCCTATAGATGGGGAAATCATAGAAGGGTCATCTGTCCTTAATACAAGTGCTCTTACAGGAGAAAGTGTTCCGAGAGATGTGGCGCCGGGGGATGCTGTTATAAGCGGATGTATAAATATGACCGGACTTTTGAGAGTAAGGACAACAAAAGAATTTGGGGAGTCAACGGTTTCCAGGATACTTGAACTGGTGGAAGAGTCTTCCATGAAGAAATCACGTTCTGAGAATTTTATAACTAAATTCGCCAAGTATTATACGCCGATAGTCTGCATTAGTGCGGCTGTGCTGGCGGCGCTTCCGCCTTTGGCAAACATACTGCTGCTTAACCCGGAACCGATGTGGGCTGAATGGGCGATCCGCGCACTTACATTTCTTGTAATAAGCTGTCCGTGCGCACTGGTGATATCTGTACCATTGAGTTTTTTCGGCGGGATCGGAGGGGCTTCCGCAAAAGGTATCCTTATCAAAGGTTCAAATTATCTTGAGAGCCTTGCCAAAGCCAAGTACATTGTAATGGACAAAACCGGCACTCTTACAAAAGGAAAATTTCAAGTGGAGCAGATCGCAGCGGAAAGTATTGCCGAAGATGAGCTTCTAAGGTATGCTGCTCATGCAGAACTTTATTCAGACCACCCTATAAGCCGCTGCATAAGGGATACATATGAAGGCGGTTTAGAACCGCAGCTCGTTTCAGAAGAGACCGAAATAAGCGGTATGGGTGTAAAGGTGATGTATGAAGGGAAGGCTGTAGCAGCGGGCAATGCAAAACTGATGGCATCTATAGGAATAGAAGCCCCTATAATAAACAACCCGGGAACTGTGGTGTATGTGGCAGTGGATGATGTTTATGCAGGATATATCCTTGTGGCAGATACTGTTAAACCGGGGGCGAAAAAGGCTGTAGATTCACTGAAGTCCTTGGGAATAAGAGAGATAACTCTCCTTACGGGAGATTTGAAAAATGCTGCCGTTGATACAGCGGAAAAACTGGGAATAGAAGATGTCAAATATGAACTGCTGCCGGAGCAGAAAGTATACGAAGTGGAAAAGATACTTGAGAGGAAGCAGGACAAGGAGCAGCTGGTATTCGTGGGTGACGGGATAAACGATGCACCGGTGCTTATGCGAGCTGATATAGGTATTGCAATGGGGGCTATGGGTTCCGATGCTGCTATAGAGGCTGCAGATATCGTACTCATGGATGATGATCCGGAGAAGATCGGAACAGCGATTAAAATATCTAAAAAGACTCTAGGAATAGTATATCAGAATATTGTTTTTGCTTTGGGGGTAAAAGGCATCTGCCTGATCCTTGGAGCTCTTGGCATAGCCGGTATGTGGGCGGCAATATTTGCAGATGTGGGAGTTATGGTAATAGCTGTTATGAATGCTATGAGAGCCCTTAATACAAAGAACATATAATAAAGACGGTCAGTTGTAAAACTGACCGTTCTTGACTTTTTATTAAAGATTTTCTGTCATTCTCACCGAAATGAGAAGAGCCTGCTGTCTTGTGCAGTTTGCATAGCCTTTTTGTTTTTCTGTATAGGTTGTATTTTTTGGAGCAAACAGATCGTTTCCGATCCCGTTTATAATATTATTTGCTGCCATAAAGTACACACTGTCTCTGGCATATGGAGAGATGAGAGGATCGTCTAAGAAGAGCTCAGGCTGATCGTAAACCAGTTCAAAATTTTCGTCTTCTGCAAGAGTCCAGCCATCTAAATTCAATATCTTATATACTCTTGTCATCATAACGGATGCCTGCTCTCTGCTGATCTTCTCGTCAGGTACAAAGGTAGTTTCCGACATACCGTTTACTATGCCAAGATCATAGGCCTTAAGTACTTCCGGATCATCACAGTCTGTAAAAGGAGACTCTTTCACGACGGGAGCTTTATTTCCGGACATGGATTCATAGGTTTTAACTGCCAATGCGGCAAATTCTGCTCTTGTGATACTCTTAGTAAGATCCGTTCCTAACAGACATTTAGGGATGAGAGCTGAGGCTTTTGCTTTTTCAAGTTCCGGAAGTGCCCAGTCTGAGGCTTTAGACCATGAGTCAACAGTTAATGTGATCTCATCCGACCATGGAGAAACTACGTTTGCTTTCTTTGTTCCGTAATATGCGGCTCCGCCTGTGTACCATTCAAATCTGGTTTTGATTGTTATTGTGCCGGGGATGTAAGATCCGTCTTCACCCAGAAGTGAACTCTGAAGAGCTTTTCCCAGCTTGATGTTGGATGCCTGCTGGAATCTAAGGTTGCGATAAGCTTTTTCATTTTCAGAAATCATGACATTCAGCATAAGAGTGCCTTTAGGGTTTGTAGTGTTTGCGGATACATCATCAGGCAGATCTTCAAAGACCATATTGAATTGAGGTTCTCCGTCTCCGGCAAAGTCAATAAAGGCTTCTGAAAAGACCGGAGCTTCCGCAAGAGCTTTAGGTATGGATGCAGATGCGGCGTTTTTTCCTATTGCAGCCACATCGGACCAATGCCCGTAATAAGAACCGCCTTCGTATGTCCAGGCATAGCGGACCTTTGCATAGATTGTGTGAGTTTTCAAGTCAAGGGCTTCGTTGGAATTGATTATGATATCGGAAACCGTATCGTCGGATTCAATGTTTCCAAAATATCCTACTTTGTAAGTTTTCCAGGACTGATCGTCTGTTTTTAATTGAACTTGCAGTGATAGACCTGTATATTCGTAGCCTTTATCGTTCATCTCACTTATTAAGTTTTGGGTTTCGCGGTAAAGTTTAGATGCATTTGAAATTTCAAGATGCAGTTCCTGCACAGAAGTGTCGTTTTCTGAGCTGTCTGCTGTATAGAGATTGAGTGCTGAAGGTGCCATATTTTCGTAGGCGTGAGCAGTTGGAGTTGCAAAAAGTATTACAGCAGCGAAAATGACAACTGTGATAAGCGCAGAGACCCATTTTCTGTTCATTATTGAAATACTCATAATAAACCTCCTGTTAAATATTTTATTATTGTATATTTTTTTTAACATTATGTAAAGCTAAAATGAATAAAATTTTAATAAAAGTGTTGATATTCTAAGGTTTTGGGAGTTTTTTAGATAAAATGGCGAAGAAATATCAAGTGTTATCTGTATTGACAGGTTAAAAAAATCAGTGCTAAAATTATATGATTTGTAAATATATGCTGCTATGGCTCAGTTGGTAGAGCAGCTGATTCGTAATCAGCAGGTCACCGGTTCGAATCCGGTTAGCAGCTCCAAGAAAACTCGGTGTTTAATGACTCCGGGTTTTTGTTTTGTGACAATTCATTCCCAAAAACATACGATTCGGCCCCAATTTATTCTTTTGTCGAAAATAAAGCTATAATTAAAAAGATGCAATAAATGAAGATAGTGACTATTTAAAAATATCACACTTTATTTATCATAGACATATTGAATATATCGATAATAATAGGTAGAATATTATACAATATTTTTGAATGTTTCTGAGGCAATCAAAGCTTATAGAGAAATAAACTTATTTGCTTGCCAGCACAAGTAAAAAATAAGAGAAGAAAGATACATCAAGGCATATCGCGGTATGAA
>JAFXHN010000012.1 GCA_017536365.1 Bacillota bacterium
AGTTCTTTTAAGCGCAGGGCTGTTTCAAATATTTAAGGCGATCGTCCTGCTAAAGGATAAAAAAACTATTTGGAGATCGTGACATGGAATTCAATGAGAAACTTCAAGAATTGAGAAAATCTAAAGGCATGACACAGGAAGAACTGGCCGAGGCCTTGTATGTGTCCAGAACGGCTGTTTCCAAATGGGAATCCGGTCGCGGTTATCCCAGTCTGGATTCATTGAGAGAAATATCCAATTATTTTTCTGTGACTATCGATGATCTGCTGTCAGGAGAGGCGCTGCTTTCGATTGCTGAAAAAGATCATAAATCTAAGCTGCGTAAAATATATGATCTGCTGATTGGGATCGCAGACTTATTATCTTTTTTGATGATCGTATTACCTCTTTATCCTAAAAGTATAGATGGATATATTTATTCTGTAAATTTGGTGAAATTTGCTGAGGACTCTCCGTGGATCCTTTCGAGCTATTGGATCTTATTCATTGTATTGATAGCAGTTGGGGCTATAAGGATACTGCTGGATGAAAATAAAATTCAAAAACATAGAAAAAAACTGTCGTACATTTCGGTGGGAGTAAGTATTTTGGCAGTGATATTATTAGTACTTTCCAGAAAAGCTTATGCGGCGGCATTGGCATTTCTGTTATTAGTGATCAAAGGTATGCTGCTGCTAAGATATGTGCAGACGGATGCACGCAAAGATTAATCAGAGACATTCATTTATGAAATGATCATCTCAGTAATTTTAATGATGTAGTATGCACCTCTAAATAATTTTGCTAAAGACTGGATATGCTAATGAAAAAGGAGGTGTTGTCTATGTTTAAACACGAAAAAACCTTATTTCATCCTGTTTCAGTAGAAAAACCAAATCCTCAGTATGCCGCACTGCTTCAGGAACAGCTGGGGGGAGCAAACGGTGAGCTTAAGGCTGCAATGCAGTATATGTCTCAAAGCTTTCGCATAAAAGATCCGGAGATCAAAGATTTGTTTTTAGATATTGCAGCGGAAGAACTTAGTCACATGGAAATGGTGGCTCAGACCATTAATCTGCTTAATGGTCATGATGTTGATGCGGAAAAAGTACCGGCAGGTGAGATACAGACTCACGTGCTGCTGGGTTTAAATCCCGGTTTGATCAATGCCTCGGGGTATTCTTGGACCGGGGATTATGTTTCAGTGACAGGAGATCTTTGTGCAGATCTTCTTTCCAATATTGCATCGGAACAGCGGGCAAAAGTAGTATATGAATATCTCTATAGACAGATCGATGATAAGAAAGTCAAGGAAACCATAGATTTTCTGCTCAACAGAGAAGAGGCGCATAATGCAATGTTCAGAGAAGCTTTTAACAAGGTGCAGCAGTCCGGTTCAAATCAGGATTTCGGCACTACTAAAGCGGCTAAAATGTATTTCAATATGTCGGAGCCTTCTCCTGCAGGAACCTCTTTCCCTAATGTTGACGTAAGACCGCCTTCGTTTAGGTAAACGAGAAATTGAAGAAGCTGCGAAAAAGTTTGATTTTTTGAAAGAACATCTGTAGCGAAAAGAATAGAGAATAAAAAGGCCTTTGGCCTTTTTTTCTTGGGTAAAGTAATAAGAGAGGAATAGATGTTTGTACAAGAACTCAGAGAATGATATAATTAAAACCGACGTAAACAAGCTCTACTTTTCGTAGGTGGCGATAATTTCTTTCTATGTTTAAGATAATACATAGGAGGTAAGAGAATATGGATCAGTATGTTACAGGATCAGTTATCAGAGAATTAAGAGAGAAACATGGATTAACACAGTCGGAACTGGCGGGAAAACTGTGTGTTTCAGATAAGACCGTATCAAAATGGGAGACTGCAAAAGGATATCCCGATATTTCGCTGTTAGAACCTATAGCAAAGGTCTTCGGGATTTCGATCACAGAGCTTATGTCCGGAAATGCGGTAAATAACGTGAACGTGTCGGGGAATTTGATGCGTTCTAAGTTTTACGTATGCCCGGTTTGCGGAAACATAATTCACTGCATGGGTGAAGCCGTGATCCAGTGTCACGGAGTTCAGCTTCTGCCTTGTCAGGCAGAAGAGACTGATGAAGACCACAAGATCTTTATTGAAAAAGTCGAAGATGAATATTATGTCCGCATAGAGCATGATATGACTAAACATCACTATATTTCCTTTATTGCGGCTTTGTCGGGAGATAAAATGCAGAGCATAAAGCTGTATCCTGAAGGAAATGCAGAAGCTCGTTTTAAGATAAGCGGTGTGAAAAAGATCCTGTTCTACTGTAATAAAGACGGGCTGTTTAGTATTAATATAATCAAAGGTGTCCACGACCGAGAAGCCTCATACGATGATGTGAAAGAAAGGCGTGAACTGGAAAAAGCAGCTAAGCTGTTGTTTGATGGCGGGAAATAAACTTATCAAGGAGAAGTGTAATGTTAGAAACAGGAATGAAGGCACCGGTGTTTTCTTTACCGGACAAAGATGGAAATACAGTTAATTTAAATGATTTTCTTGGGAAGAAGGTAGTGCTTTACTTTTATCCAAAAGATAATACTCCGGGCTGTACCAGGCAGGCCTGCGCCTTTGCTGCCGCATATGAAGGATTTAAGCAGAAAGATATCGTGGTGATAGGAGTGAGCAAAGACAGCACTGCTTCACATCAGAAGTTCGCAGACAAGCATGAGCTTCCTTTTATACTTCTCTCAGATACAGAGCTTGAAGCTATTCAGGCCTACGATGTATGGAAAGAAAAGAAGATGTACGGTAAAACCACTATGGGAGTTGTACGGGCGACATATATAATCGATGAAAATGGAAATATTGAAAAGGTAATGCCGAAAGTTAAGCCTGATACGAATGCTCTAGAGATCCTTGAATACCTTGACAGCATCGCTGAATAGCGATGCTTTTTACTTGAGGGAAATGAAAAGCTCCGCTTGAAAAAGCGGAGCTTTATGTTAAGTACCTTTTGAAGGAGATATTTTTATGGAGCTATTGAATTTGCACCGTCTACCAAGAGACTCTGACCTGAGAAGTAACAGGAGTCAGGGCCTGCAAGGAAAGCGATAACAGGTGCGATGTCCTTTTCCGGATCGCCGAAACGATGCATTGGATTAAGCATTACCTGTTTGTTGTATTCTTCAGGGAATTTCTGAGCCCATGCTTTAGCTGCAGGAGACTCTGCACCCGGAAGCACTACGTTTACGCAGATGCCGTATTGACCCCATTCTTTAGCAGCAACTTTTGTAAGACCTCTGATAGCTTCTTTGTTGGAAGCATATGCCAGCTGGCCGGCAATACCGAACATACCTGTAGCGGAAGCAAAATTGATGATCCTGCCTTCATTCTGTTCTTTCATATATGGGAACGCTGCCTGCATGTAGTTGAGTGAGCCGACAACTCCGCTCTGCCATGCAAAGAGCATATTTTCATATGTGGTGTCTTCGACCTTTGCGGAAGGCGCAATAGCCTGACCATTGTTTACAACTACGTCGATAGAACCGTAAACTTCAACGGCTTTTGCCACAACTTCATCAACACGAGCGCGATCTGCAGAATCGCAGGTCATTGCCATGGCTTCTCCGCCTTCAGCTTTAATCTCAGCAACTGTCTGTTCTATTGGTTCAAGACGACGTCCGGTACATACTACCTTTACCCCTCTTCTTGCGAGGACGAGAGCTATCCCTTTTCCTATGCCCTGGCCGGCACCTGTAACGATAGCAACTTTTTCATTTAATTGTTTCATATAGATACCTCTTAAATGGGTAATAAACCCTGTTGTTTTATATTATATTTTAGAGCGTGCTTCCGAAGTCAGAGATGATGATCTGGCCTGTAATTGCTCTTGATTCATCGCTGGCTAAGAAAAGCACGATATTTGCAACATCTTCCGGTCTGCATGGTGGTGCTTTAAGATCGTTGTGGACTATCATTGAACCAAACATATCAGGGTCAAGGTTTTCAGGTTTCATTGCAGCTGTCATAGGTGTTAAGATAGTGCCCGGACATACTGCGTTGAAACGGATCTGATCCTTCTGGAAACGAAGTGCGCCGTGTTTTGTCATACCGATAACTGCGGCTTTTGATGAAACGTATGCAGCACCGCCGCATCCCATTGCTCCTGCAACTGAAGCTATAGTAACAACAGAAGCTCCGGAAACCATTCTCTTTGTAGCAGCTCTGGTAACTTTCATTGTACCTTTCTGGTTTGTTTCAACGATACGATCAAGGTCTTCGTCAGTAAATCTGTCTATAGGTTTAAGACCTTCTTCGAGGATACCGGCATTGTTTACTAAGATATCTATTTTGCCGAATTTTGCAATTACTTCTTCCATAAGCTTTTCTGAGTCTTCGCCTTTGGAAATGTCTGTAGGAACCGCTAATACAGTTCCGCCTGCTGCAGTGATCTCTTCAGCAACTTTTTCTAAAGCTTCTTTTCTTCTTGCCGTGATAACCACTTTTGCGCCTTCAGCGGCGAGTAATTTTGCAGTTGCTGCTCCCACACCTGAATTGCCCCCTGTGATAACAGCTACTTTACCTTCTAAACGATTCATATTGTTCCTCCTTACAAAACAAAACGAAATTAAATATTTGATGATGGTTTCAATATACACCCGTAAATGACAAATGACAATAATAGTTTATTTATTAACAAAAAAAGTTGCGGAGTATGGCTCCGCAACATATGTTTTGCATTATTTTCTATACTATTCGGCTTCTTCACCTATAGAATCTTTTGCTGTAACTATTACCTTCTTATTATAGCAGCTGAATATATCATCAAGACGTTCACGAGAAGGAGCTTTTGTAAGGACGCTTACTACAGGAACGATGATCATACCTGCCAGCATACAGAATGCACCTGCATTGATAGGTGACTGAAGTATAGTTGGGAACATTGGACGTACTAAAACGTTTAGGATCATAACTACACTTGAGAAAAGGAAGCTTGCGCAGCATGCAGCCTTTGTTGTACCTTTCCAGTATAATCCATAGAGGAATGGAGCAAGGAACGCGCCTGCCAGAGCACCCCAGGATACACCCATGAGCTGAGCAATGAATGAAACGCTGGATTTGTACTGGATCAATGCGATAACTACTGAGATGGCGATGAATACCACTATGAGAGCTCTCATGATAAAGAGCTGCTGTTTTTCGCTCATGTCTTTTTTCACTGTTCCTTTAATGAAGTCCAGTGTGAGTGTGGAACTTGATGTAAGCACCAGTGATGAGAGGGTGGACATAGAGGCTGACAGAACAAGGATAACAACTATGGCTATAAGGATAGTTGGAAGTCCTGAAAGCATTGCCGGGATAATAGCATCGTATCCTTCTGCAGCAACATCTACCTTGTCAGAGAAAAGTCTGCCGAAACCACCGAGGAAGTAGCATCCGCCGGCAACGATAGCTGCAAAGAATGTGGAGATTATCATACCTTTATTGATAGCTTTTTCGCTCTTGATAGCGTAGAATTTCTGAACCATCTGCGGCAGACCCCATGTACCGAGAGAAGTAAGGATCATTACCCCTAGAAGATTTATAGGATCAGGTCCGAAGAATGAGGCAAAAATACCCGGAGTATCGGAAACTGCAGGATCGGTAATTCTTCCAAGTCCATCCAAGGCTGCCATGAAACCGCCCTGACTCTTAAGAACAGCGGCAATAACTGCGATAATACCGCCTATCATGATGATACCCTGGATAAAGTCATTTATAGCTGTTGCCATGTAGCCTCCGGCGATAACGTAGATCCCTGTAAGTACAGCCATTACTATAACGCAGACAGAATAGTCGATATTGAATGCCATACCGAAAAGACGGCTGAGTCCGTTATACAATGATGCTGTATAAGGGATAAGGAATATAAAGATGATAGCGGAAGCTGCTAATTTAAGATTTTTGCTGTCAAATCTGGATTCGAAAAACTGAGGCATCGTAGCGGAATCCAAATGCTGAGTCATAACACGAGTTCTTCTTCCCAAAACTGCCCAGGCAAGAAGCGAGCCCAAAAGAGCGTTGGCAATACCTGCCCAAGTAGCAGCGATACCGTATTTCCATCCGAACTGACCGGCGTATCCTACGAATACAACGGCTGAAAAATATGAAGTTCCGTATGCAAATGCTGTGAGCCATGGGCCTACACTTCGGCCCCCAAGAACAAAACCGTTAACATCGGTGGCATGTCTTCTGCAGTACAGGCCAACCATTATCATAACACCAAAGAATACAACTAACATTGCTAGTTTGATAACCATATCAGACATAATAAATAACCTCTGCTTTCATAAAATATCGTTAAAATTAAAAACTGCACGCAAAAAAATAATCCCGCTAAAGCGGGTATCGTCTATCAAAGCAGAACTTTAACATAGTACTTCTCCTACCTTCCCACTAAACTACTAAACTACTACTTAAATATTAAGTTATTTCGTATACTGTTTTACCACTTTGCTTCGGCAAAGTCAATGGTTTGTTTAAAAAAATTTGGAGGCTTTAAAAAAATAAAAAAAGCCATCGGTCATGATGAACCGATGGCAGTAATATTTCCGTTAGGAATTATTTGATTTTTTCGAGAAGCATTTTAGCGCAGTCGATCTGGTTAGGGATGTTTCCGTTTGTGTCTTTAACACGCCAGATATCCGGTGTGATCTCGTCAACAACATACATTTTTCCGTCTTCGTCATAACCAACTTCGATTTTGAAGTCGATGAGTGTAAGATCCATTTTAGCAAGCTCTTTTTTAAGAACTTCGCCAACGCTCTTAACTAATTCCTGAGCTTCTTCATACTGACCTTCTCTGAGGAGGCCTTTCATTATGCAGAGTCTTTCTGTTATAACAGGGTCGCCCTGTTCGTCGTCTTTAAGAGTCACTTCTGTGTAAGGTGGATCGAATGGGATGCCTTCTTCTAAAGTGAAACGTCTGCACATGCTGCCTGCTGTGTAGTAACGAAGTACAAATTCGAGGTTTGGAACTGTAAGTTTACGAACCTGCATGAGGCCCTTTTCTATGTCTGAACCAAGATAGTGAGTAGGAATATTGTTTTCAGCCATTAATTCAAAGAAATATTTAGAAATTGTTAAACCGATCTTGCCTTTTCCTTCAACGCTGCCGCCAACTGTGTTTGAACCAGGGTCAAATACTCCGTTTTCTCCTGTAGCACTGTCCTTGAAAAAGAGATTAACAACGCCGGTTGCTTCATCTAAAAGGACTGTCTTTGTCTTTCCGTCATAAAGTGTCTTCATTTCTATTCCTCCCTTAATATATTGGCCTGCAGTTGGCCTTTTCATATCTGCAAATCATTTTACTGAGTTATTATAACACAAACTGTAAAAAAGTGACAACAATTATGTGAGAAGATCAAAAAATGTGAAAAAACTATTGCAAGATATATAGTATAATCAATAAAAGAATATTTTGATGCGACAGGGGTGAAAGGATTGGAAGATAATAAGAAGATCACAGATGTGGTTGCTGCACTTATATGGGAAGGGGATCGATTCATGGCCTGTCAAAGACCGGCTCATAAGACCAGAGGTCTTTTGTGGGAATTTGTAGGCGGCAAGGTAGAATCGGGAGAAAGTAAAGAGGAAGCGCTGATAAGAGAGTGTAAAGAGGAACTGGGTGTTACCGTGAGAGTTAAAGATGTTTTTATGGAAGTGCTGCACGAGTACCCTGATATGACGGTAAACCTTACTTTGTTCAATGCAGAGATAGCTGAGGGAACACCTCAAAAGCTGGAGCATAACGATATAAAGTGGATAACCAGTAAAGAAATAAAAAACTATCATTTCTGCCCTGCGGATGTGGATATACTTAAGAAACTGGAGGAAGGCATATGAAGTGCATACATTTATCGGACCTGCATATAGGAAAAAGAGTAAATGAATTCTCTATGCTGGAGGATCAGAAATATATTTTAAATGAAATATTGAAAATTATAGATGAGGAAAAGCCGGATGCGGTGCTGATAGCGGGAGATGTATACGACAGATCGGTACCTTCGGGAGAAGCAGTGCAGCTTTTTGATGAGTTTCTGGTAAATTTGGCGGAAAGAGAACTGGAAGTTTTTGTTATAAGCGGGAATCATGATTCGCCGGAAAGACTGGCATTTGGATCAAAACTGATGGAAAAAAGCGGTGTACATTTATCTGAAGTGTATGGGGGAGAAGTTAAACCGGTGGTACTGCAGGATGGATTCGGGAAGGTGAATATTTATATGCTGCCTTTCATAAAGCCTGCTAATGTGAAAAGGTTTTATCCGGAAGAAGAAATCGTCTCCTATACGGATGCGTTGAAGATCGCTGTAGAGAGAATGGAGATAAACTGTGAAGAACGTAATATAATAATCACTCACCAATTTGTTACGGGGGCATCAAGATCTGAATCGGAAGAAATTTCTGTCGGAGGTACAGATAATGTGGACGCAGCGGTATTCGACGGTTTTGATTATGTTGCTTTAGGTCATATTCATCGCCCTCAGAATATGGGAGGAGAGCGGATACGCTACTGCGGTACGCCTTTAAAGTATTCATTTTCTGAAGCGGGTCACCAAAAATCGGTCACGGTGGCGGAACTGAAGAGGAAAGGAGATCTGTCTGTGCGTGAGATCCCTCTGGTGCCTTTGAGGGATATGAAAGAAATAAAAGGAATGTACGAAGATATCACATTGAAGAGCTACTACGACAAGACTTCTCTTACAGAGGATTATCTGCACATAACTCTCACTGATGAAGAAGATGTGCCGGACGCTATAGGAAAGCTGAGGATAATATATAAAAATCTGATGAAACTGGATTATGACAATACCAGGACCAGGAGCGGAGGATATATAGACGTTGAGGCAAGTGTTGAAGCGAAAACGCCGATAGAGCTTTTTTCGGATTTTTATGAAGCGCAGAATGGAAAACCGATGTCGGACAAGCAGCAGGAATATATGAATGAGCTTATAGAAAGAGTTTGGGAGGTGGAAATATGAGACCCCTTAAACTGAATATGTCGGCATTCGGACCTTATGCCGGAAAGACCGAGGTTGATTTTACAAAACTTGGAGAAAAAGGCCTTTATCTTATCGCCGGAGATACCGGTGCAGGAAAGACTACTATATTTGACGGCATTACATATGCTTTGTATGGAGAAGCAAGCGGAGGCGGCAGGGAGCCCGGGATGCTGAGATCCAAGTACGCAGAGGCGGATATGCCTACGGAAGTCGAACTGGTATTCGAATACGGCGGGAAAGAATATATTGTAAAGAGGAGTCCGGAGTATGAAAGACCGGCTAAAAGAGGCGGCGGCACTACATTGCAGAAGGCTGATGCTGAACTCAAATATCCTGACGGAAGGGTAGCGTCCAAGATAAAAGATGTAAATCAGGAGATCAAGGACATTTTGGGGATCAACAGGGATCAGTTCCTGCAGATAGCTATGATCGCGCAGGGGGACTTTCTTAGGCTGCTTTTGGCTACAACAGATGAAAGAAAATCGATTTTCAGACAGATATTCAAGACAGGACTGTATAAAGAACTTCAGGAGAGGCTTAAATCAGAATCAAGCAGGCTTAAAAATGAATGGGAAGCCGTATCTGCAAGTATCCGGCAGTATATAAGCGGAATTGCTTTCGATGAAGAAGATCCTGCTGCTGAAGAACTGCAGAAGGGCATTGACGGAGAGATCCCTATAGGCGAGATGATGACGTTGATACAGGAACTCTGCAAAAGGGATGAGGAAAGAGATAGTAAGATCTCAAGCAGTATAGAGACTGTGGAAAAGGAAGCGGAAGAGCTTGGGATCGTTATCGCAAAGGAAGATGGGAGAATAAAACTGGAGAAGGATCTGGAGGAAACTAGGGCGGCTCTTCAGACCAAGCTGGAAGAAGCTAAAGAGCTTGGTGAAGCGCTGGCTTTGGAAAAGGAAAAGATACCGGAACAGGAAGAAGCGGCCAAGCAGGCAGCGCTCATCCGGGAAGAACTTCCCGGATATGAAGAGCTGGAAACCAAAATCAAAGCACTGGAAGCATTAAGCAGAAGAATAAAAAGCAATAAAACCGAGATAGAAGAAAAGAAGAAGGTTTTGGAAGAGGATTCTGAGAAATTAGGCAGGCTTCAGGAGGAATCAAAAAAACTGACAGGTGCTGATGCAAGAAAAGAAAAGCTCAAGGCTCAAAAGGATATGCTGGAGGCGCAGAATAAGAAACTTCAGAGTTATCTTGACAGCCTAAAAGATATGGATGATATTCGTGAAGAACTGGAAGAAGCCAGACAGGAATATCTTCAGGCTCGAGAAAAAGCAGAGGCATCTTTAAAGGAATACGAAGATAAAAATCGTGCATTCCTGGACGAGCAGGCAGGGATAATTGCAGAAACACTTGAAGAGGGGAAGGCATGCCCTGTATGCGGGTCTCTGTCTCATCCGGATCCGGCTAAAAAGTCTCAGTATGCTCCGTCGGAATCTGATCTGAAAAAGGCAAAGAAAGCCAGTGACACAGATGCAAAGGCATCTGAAAAAGCCAGCAAAAAAGCAGGAGAGATCACCGGCAGGCTTAGTGCTGCGGAGGATGCTGTAAAGAATCAAACCGGCGAAATATGGGGAGAGGAAAAAGCTCTCGAAGATGGTGCAAGGGAAGCAAAAAAATGCATATCGGATAATAAAGATACAATAAAAGAGCTGAATATAAATATCGATGAAGAAGATAAAAATATCCTAAGGCTTGAAGAACTTGACAGGGAATTACCCAAGCTGGAAAGGTCTATAGACGAACTTAGGACGTCCTTCAGTGAGGCAGAAAGAGATACAGCCGTTTTGGAAGGAACAGAAAAAGAAGGCGCCGGACAAGTAAAAGCATTGAAGGAAAAGCTTAGGTTTGAAAGCGAGGATGAAGCTAAGGAGCAGATCAAGTCTTTCGAAAAAAGGCTTAAGGCTTTAAAGGAGGCTTTGGATCAGGCTCAGAAAAGCTATGATGAAAAGAATACAGAGATATCAGGCCTGAAAGCTGCTGCCGCACAGCTGGAAAAACAGCTTGAGGATTCAGAGAAGTTGGATACCGAAGGAGTTAGAGAACGGAAGGCAGAGCTTGATGAACGCAAAAAAACGCTTTTAGATAAACAGAAGAAGATAATAGCTGCGAGAGCTGCAAATGAAAAAGCCCTTAATAATATATCTCAAAGAGCGGAAGAACTTGCAAAATTGGAAGAAAAATGGGCCTGGGTGAAAGCGTTGTCTGATACTGCAAACGGCACTTTGACAGGCAGGGAAAAGATAATGCTGGAGACACACATACTGAGGACATACTTTGACAGGATAATTGCCAGAGCCAACAGAAGACTGATGGCCATGTCCTCCGGTCAGTATGAACTGAAGCGAAGAGAAGAAGCCGGCAACAACAGGAGTCAAAGCGGCCTGGATTTGAATGTCATAGACCATTACAACGGGACAGAAAGAAGCGTTAATACTCTGTCCGGCGGGGAATCTTTTAAGGCGTCTCTTGCACTGGCTTTAGGACTTTCCGATGAGATCCAGTCCTCAGCAGGAGGTGTAAAGCTGGATACTATGTTCGTAGATGAAGGCTTCGGATCTCTTGATGAGGAATCCCTGAGACAGGCCATCAAGACGCTCAACGAGCTGACAGAAGGCAACAGGCTGGTAGGCATAATATCTCATGTTTCCGAACTTAAAGAAAAGATCGACAAACAGATCATAGTTATAAAAGAAAAGAGCGGAGGCAGCCGTATAGAGATCATAGATCAGATTTAAAAAGATTTCAAACAAAGAATTAACCACCGACAAAGATATGTTATATATCCATCATCGGTGGTTTTCTTTAGGCCAAACCCTAAAGAAGAGAGGGTTATGTCTAAATCGCAATTTACGAGGTGATTTCTAATGCATATTAACATGATTCGAGATTTTAGGCCGTTATAGTTAAGGATCTTAACCCAAAGCTGTGAAACCGGGAGGCCTAAGTTAAGAACCTTAACCCAAAACTTCAAAAAAGTGCAATCTGTGTCAAGTCTTTTAACACACAGTAATGAAAAAGTGGTATCGGTGTTAAGCGTTTAACACTATCTGAGAATTAGGGGTATAAATGTTAACGATTTTAACATATACCATTAGTTTTGAACAAAGAGTGTTAATACATTTAACACAAAGTATTGAATTTCGTACAAAAGTGTTAAAACGTTAACTTTAGACTGCGATTTTGCATACAAAATGTTAAAATAGTTAACACAAATCTTAAATAGTGAGAAATAGTGTTAAAGCCTTAACACAAAGTATTGAATTTTTCATAAAAGTGTTAAAAATAATAAATTTAAAAGAAAAGCGGATCAAGAAAAGGCTGAAAAAGGAAAAATGAGTGAGGCGTTAGGGCTTCACTCATTTCTTATGTTATTTCCAATCAACAGTTACCGGTGTGCTTTCCAAAGGAACGATCAGGTCGTAATAATCAAGGCCGTACCAGCCGTAAGCATAGGAGGATTCGGCGCCTGTATCCAGACTGGTATCATATATGCCTGCGTATTGCAGCCCTTCTTCATCAATAACAAGGACAAAGAAATCACAACTGTCCATCATATAATAAGAAGCATCTCCGGTCATCGGGTGGAACTTGTTTATGTATGATGAAACCGCAAGCTTTTCGCCATCCCAGGCAAGGCCTGTTTGGCCGCTGAAATCGAATCTGTATTCCTCTTGAGGGGTGGAAGGATCTAAAGCGAAAGCATGCAGCTCCGTTAATGGTTCTGTTACAAGAACCTGTTTAAGAAAACCTTTTTCATCGATCTCTATTACTGCAAATCTTCCGTTTATATCCATGATGACCATAAGATCCTTTTGGTAAAAGCACTTATATACTCCAGTGTCATCCGCGGATACCGTCATAGATTCCACAGTTTGGCCTTTGTCCGTTGAGCCTTCAGGGTATTCCGGCATAGATTTGAACCTTTGGAGTTCTTCGCCGGTGCTGCCGTCAAGGACAGTGACCCAGTGCCATCCATCTTCTATTGTTGTGAGGAAAAGACGGTCAAATTTTTCGCTGTAATAAAGATCCATAACCTCTGCATTTTCACTTAAAGGATAAGCATTTTTCAAATCTTCCGGATGTACCATAATGGGATAGCTGCTGTAGTTGGGATCGCCTTCTTCAGCATCTGAAAAAGGCAGGCAGTATATGCCGTATCCTCCCGGGATGCTTCCGGTGCCGGGTCTGGTATCTCCTTGGAACTTAAATGTGAACCAGCAGTTGTTTTTCGAAACCTCGCTTATGGTTTCAAGGTAGAAGCAGGCATTATCTGCCGAGGTGACCTGAAGTTCTATTATATTCCCGTCCATATCCTTTTGGACAGTCACAGACTGAAGGTAAGGCCCCGTTATTGGAAATCGGAAGAATTCGTTGAATGTAGTCAAAATTCCTTGGGCGTCCGGCTCCTCATAAAACGGGTCTGTACTGTCAAAGAAACAATGGCTCATACCTATCCTTACATCCAGCGGAAAGAAATCATAATAGTCTTTAAGATCTACTGTTTCCTCATGGCGTTCAGAGGGGCCTGTGTTGTCAGCTACATGTTTTATAGCATCGTTAAGTCCCTCATAGTCTATAATGCCGCCGGCACTGAAATCGTTTTCCATTTCAAGCATGATGGCCTGATCATCAATGTATTCAAAGTGGTGCTCTTCTTTATGAGAAAAACGGAAATCTGTTGAAGTTTCCATGTCTTCTCCGAGTTTGCAGCAGGTATCCCAGAACAGATGCCCGGAGGCACCTATATGAGTGGTTACAGAAAGTCCTTCAGCAGCCTTTACATCCCCGCTTAAAACAGTTTCTTCAACCTGTACCTGATCTTGTTTTGGATCTATGATGCTGTGAGCTGCGAAAATACTGCAGGTACTTATCAGTAAAAGACACAGCACCAAAATCAAGCATTTCTTCATAACAGCTCCTTTCTACTCCTTTTTGCCGGTCAAGGCTTCAAGAGTTTTGCTGACACGATCACTGCGATAGTTGTAGGTGTTTTTTACAAAGTCAATGAGAGAACTGCCTGATTCCTCTAAATCAAGAGTAGATACATCCCCTATGATCTCTCCGCGATGTATCAAAACAGCCCTTCCTATAAAGCTTGAAACCTCTTCTATCAAATGTGTGGAAAGAAGGATGGTTTCGTTAGGTTCAAGTATACCTAAGAGAACTTTGTAGAAATCTTCTCTGTTAAACACGTCGTTCCCGGCAAAAGGTTCGTCCATTATAATGTAGTCGGCACCCTGGCATAGAGAAAGGATAACTTCGAACTGGTTCTTTTGACCTACCGAAAAATGCTTGAGAGGCTTGTTTTTAGGAAGTTCGAAGAAGTCCATCAGACCTTCAAATCTTGTATCCGAAAATTTCGGGAAGTGTTCTCTATAAAAATCTCTGTGAGATTTTGGCGAAAGCCCCGGGAAAAAGGAATGCTCGCTGGTAGCAAAGGATATCTGGGATATATTGTTTGGAGTTATAGGGGCTCCGTCTAAGGTTATGCTGCCGTCATAAGGAAGAAGACCCAGTATGCATTTCATTAAAGTTGTTTTTCCTGCGCCGTTTTCTCCAAACAGCCCCACGATCTCACCTCTTGGAAGAAGCAGATCCACGTCTCTAAGAGCAACCTTGCTGCCGTAGTTTTTTCTTACTTTTTTTAATTCTATCATGGTAATGCCCTCCATATCTTTTGCCATTGATCAGGGGTAATGCATTGTTCAGGAGTAAAGGTCATATATATGCAGAAGTATACAAGAAGCATCACGATAGCTGAGACAATGCAGACAAAGAATGCGGTTATAGGTAATACAAGACATCTTTTATGAAGCTCTGAAGGATTCGGCAAACGTTTCATCAAATAGATGCTTTTACTGTCTTTATAGTGGTATATGTAATGAAATATGATCATTCCCAGCATACATATTGCGAGGATCAGGAATCCGTAAAGGGTAAATCCCAGCAGCTCTGAAAAATCTGCCATTTTTGCTCCGTCCATAAGTATTTTCTCGGATGAAAAAGTGATGTAAAGGCTTTTTCTGTTTGCTATGTATCCGGGTATAAACGTAAGGCTCAGAATAAGGGAAGAGGCCATGCCTATAATAAAGAAATGAATTTCCGCGTTTACATTGAACCCCGGAGGAGCAAAGCGTGAGAGGTCAGGTTTACGCATATTCATCCTCCTTTCCCATTACAAATCTTATGGTCATAAAGATTACAAAAATGCAGATCATGATCATAAGTCCTGTGAAATCTATACTGCCCATTTCTACTTTAAAGAACAGAAGACAGGCAGCAGTCAGAACGATCATCTCAAAGCCTATTTTTCCCATCCTTTGTTTATAAGGAAATACAGCGGAGGCAGCACCCAGTGCTATAGTCAGAATGATGTTTCTTATGTATATCCCGAATTCTGCTAAAGGAAGCAGGCTGTGGAGGAAGTCATTCCTGTAAAAAGCAGCGAAAACTGTATGGGGACCCAAGTCACCAAAGGAAGGATCGTTTACATACATATGACAGAACCATAAGGCTGCTGTTATTTGTATGCCCCATAGGATAAGGTATATGGTGGTATTGTATATTGCCTGACAGAAAAATACCCCTTTTTCTGAGATCCTTAATCTTTTTAGCGTGTAGCCCTGTTTATTTTTGAATTCGCAGCCGGTCCTGCATAAAAAGAAAGTGATAAAAAGGAAGGCCGCGAACAACACCCACATTATGTGACTTTCGAATACGACCATTTCCAAAGAAGGAAAGGCACCTTTCACATAACCCTCTGAAACCGATGCCAGACAAAGCTTTCTGCTGAACAGGAAGTACTGCGCAGCAACCATTATAATTATTACCGGAAATATTTTATAAATCGAAGAACGAGCCGTAAGCATTATCACGGAAAGATATTTTTTCATGTTATATTCACCTCCAGTACAGATCTATAAAGTCGATAGCTTCTTCTTTTGATATACCCATTTGCTGCATGGCACGGACCATGCTGCGTATATCGTTTTCGAGAAGAGCTGCTTTTATAACATTAGTCTTTTCTTCATCCAGAGTCATAAAGCTTTTGGCCCCTGAGTGAGAGGAGATAAGATCTTCCTCTTCCAGAAGACGATAAGCCTTTTGAACTGTATTAGGATTTACTCCAAGAAGAGATGAAAGGACTCTTCTGGAAGGGAGTTCGTCTTCGTTTTGTACGACGCCTGCGGCAATACCTCGTTTTATATGCATAATGATCTGCATATAAACAGGGCTTCCTTCTGCAGGCGTGAAATTGTCAAATGAGATCATGGTTTTGACCACCTCTTTAATAACTGTGTTATTCGAATAATACGGTTGTTTAACTGTATTATATGAATAGTACGGTCTAGTGTCAATAGCCTTACAAAAAAATAGAAATGCGTCCTTGTTGATAAGGACGCATTTTGGATACTATTTCGCATGGTTTTTTCTCAAACTGTCTGTTACAAATATTATTACTGCTGCCCAAATGAATAGGAAGGTGACTGCGTGGGTCATGGTAAACTGTTCCTCGTACAAAAGGACACCGATAAGCAGCTGAAGTGTAGGATTAATATACATAAGTATACCGGACATCGACATTGAAGTGCCTTTCATGCCCATAGCATATATCATAAGCGGGACTGATGTGATAACACCGGCAAACGGTATCAAAAGATACTCTGCTCCATGGAGTATGCCTATAGAACCTGTTCCTTGAACATCCATAATGACTATTACTGCCATGGCTATTGGAAATACAAATGCGGTTTCAAAGAATAAAGAGATCTCACTGTCCGCTTTGACCTTTTTCTTTACTGCTCCGTACAGGGCGAAGCTGCCGCCGATAATAAGGGCAAAATACGGGATCTGCCCGTAAGCCAGGAGGGAATAACCTACTCCCGCTGCAGAGAGCATGATGGCCAGTTTCTGCATTTTACTGAATTTATCTTTGAAGAATATTGCTCCGATTATAATTACCAAAATAGGGTTTAGGTAATATGCCATACTGGAATCTATGATATGTCCGGAATTTACCGCATATATGTATACTCCCCAGTTTATGGTTATGAGAACGCTGGCACAGGCTAATGATCCCAGTTGTTTTCTGTCCTGCAGGACTTCTTTTACTTTGTCCCATTTCTTTTGGAAGAAGATTATAAGTGAGACAAATACCAGAGACCATACTATACGGCTGGCAAGGATATATACGGAGTTTACCATATCCAGCTGTTTCCAGTAGATAGGGAGGACTCCCCATAATATGAAACACAATAATACTTGTAACTCGGCTTTTTTCATTTTTTTCCTCTCTTTTATACACATAGTCAAATATATCAGCAAGGAGGATGAATTTCAAGTAATAGTTTTGGTGTGTTAAATCGTCTGACAATTCAATTTTTATCATCGTCAACATGAAGTTTAGGCGTTTTACTAATTTAAGGTTCGGGTGTTAATATATAGTCAAGAAAGATGAACGAAACAAAAATTTAGAAAACGGAGGGAAATATGATGATGAACGAAAACGTAATGAAAAAAGGCGCAAGCGGAGTAGGATTTGCATTTGCAGTATTATTAGCAGCAGTATCAGTAGTACTCACATCACTGACAAACTTATTCTAAATCAAATAAAGCTCGATTCCATAAATCATAACTATCGAAACCGGCGGAGGGAAAGAAAATGAACGAAAGATTAATGATGCATGGGAAAGCAGGAGCACTTTTAGCAATGGTAGCGGTACTGCTTTCGACAACAATGCCAACAATGCTTTAAGCAGTATCACTGAATATTTTTAAACGAACGAACTCAATAGAATGATTTGATTGTTCCCCCACAATCTTAAAAGTACGGAAAAGCGCATCTGATGATGGGCTTTTTCTTTTTTAAAAGATTCTCTCCGCGCACCGTAAAAAAGGATCAATACGCCATTATTTAATAAACGCTTAAAAGGGACATCAGATGATGTCCCTTTAATTATGATGATTATATGAGCCTATTATTTGTCAAGTCCGCTGAATGCCGCTTCTGCGTTTTCTTTTGCTTCCCTGCGTTCCGCCATTTTTTCGGAGATTTGTTTTTCAGCCATCCATGATTCTGTTTCTATTTCGGCAGGCTGTTCCACTATGGATATGGATACTGTTTTCTTACTCTTGATATTTGCAACAAGGACTGAGCAGAGTATGATCACCATAGCTACAACTGTGTTGAATGTAAGCGCTTCGTTGAAAGCAATGAGACCAATTATTGTAGCTGCCACAGGTTCTATGATCGCCAGTACAGAAGCTTTGCTTACTTCCACATAATTTAATGCAAGTACGTAAAGCGTGTATGGGATGAGTGTTGCAAGTATACCAAGTCCCAAAGCAGCACCAATACTCAGAGGATCTGCTGCAAGCATTGTAACCGTCTTTTTCAGCGGTGTGAATGGGAGCATTCCCAATGTTGCGAAGATAAATGTGTATGTTGTGACCGCATATGTGCTGTAGTGTTTAAGAGCCATCCTGCTTCCGATATTATAAAGTGCGTAGCCGAAGCCTGAAAGGAAGCCTATCAAAAGCCCCGTAATGGTGAGAGAGATACCTGCACCTCCCAAGATCCCTGACATTACGATACATCCGGTAAAAGCAAGGATTATAGATACTGCTTTAGGTACGGTTATTTTTTCCTTAAAGAGCACCGCAGCCATGATCGTCACCATGATAGGTGATGAGTAAAGCATTACCGCTGCGATCGAAAGTGTGGACTGCTGTATGGTTATAAAGTATGATGTATAGCAAAGCGCCAGACCGAAGGTGCCTGATATAACAAAGAAGAGCAAATCTTTCCAAGATCTAAGTTTTAACTGATTGCGTGCCGCTATCAGCATGATAGGCACTATTATCACTGCCGCTACTGAGCATCTGAGCATAGATGCCTGGAATGGCGTAAAGCCTACAGAGTAAAGATACTTGGTGAAGATACCTACAGAACCCCAGAGGGTGGCTGCAAGCATGACTATGAATGGACCCAACGCTGCTAAATTTTTACTTTTCATTTTTTTCTCCTGTCAATTCCTGATATTCTAAATTTAATTTCTTATAGGAATATAATATCCTATATTTACGATTAAATATAATTCATATATTTAATGTAGGTCATTAGAGAATATCATGATGTCTTTTGTTTTTTTTAGTATTTCTTTAGACCTTCTGCTTCAATGAATTCTATAAATTTTTTTGCTACAGGCGATGCTTCTTTTTTATCCAAATAAGCAAAGGCTAAAGTTCTGGAAAAACCATCTTTCAGTTCATAGAAATTAATGGAACCTTCGTAGTCTTTCGCAAGAGGAAGAGGCATGAATCCCACTCCAAGATTTCTTTCTACCATTTTGAGAGAAGCGACGGTATCATCCGTAAGGATCTTGAATTTTGGCTGTACTGAAGCCTGGGAAAAGAATTTTGCCACATCAGTATCGTCCTTGCCCTGCATCAGTATTAGATCCTCCTGGAGGAGTTCTTTCATGGTAACTGCATTTGTGTCGGCGAAATTGTGTTTTCTCCCTTTACCTATACATACAACATAGCGGTCCTGTATGACCGGTATGGTGTTAAAATTGCTTTTAGTAGGGAGGGATACGAAACCGCAGTCGACCTCTCTGTTTTCGATCCATCTTTCAACTTCTGCAAAGGTGGATTCTGTTATATCTATGTCTATATTAGGATATACTTTGAGAAATTTCTCGATAATCTCCGGAAGATATACAGTATTTACGGTTTCAAAGGCACCTATTTTAAGTTTACCTTTGATTATACCGGTAACTTCACTGAGAGCCTGTTTGAAGTTGTCGTTTTCGCTGAGGATATCTTTTATGTATGGGACAAGTATTTCGCCGTTGGTAGTAAGCTTGACACCGGTACGTCCTCTTTTTATCAGTTTTACACCCAGTTCGTCTTCCAGACTGTTTATCATATGACTTACAGCAGATTGTGTGTATCCTGTTTCTTCTGCAGCTGCCGTAAGGCTTCCGTGATTGAGCGCAGAGATAAGGATCTCATATTTCAATAAACTCATAGGTTCCTCCTTTTATATGATAAATAATTATATCATATTTTAGGAGATTTGATTTGATCGGATAAAAAAACTTAGATCCTCAATAAAAGAATTTGGCATACTTCGAAGGACTATCAGAAGTTTTGCTTATAAAAAGCAATACTCGCGACTTGTTTTCGTGAGCATTGTTTGATGTGCTCTTAATTACTTATAGATAGATTTTTTTTCTTCTATAAAACTTATGAATTTTTTTACGATAGGGGAGGCTTCTTTTTTACTGATATATGCAAAAGCCAAAGCCCGGCTGTCATGTATGGATTCATCGAGCTCAAATAAGTCCAAAGTGTCGCTGAAGTTAAATGCAAGATGTATCGGAATGATACCGACCCCCAGATTTTGTTCTATCATCTTAATGGTTGCATATGAATCGGAGGTCGAGACTTTAACTTTAAGCTTGCTGATGTCGTTGGAAAAAAGCCTTGTAATATCATAATCGTTCTTGCCGTCGATCAGGATTATATCCTCTTTTTCTAATTCCTCTAATGACACTGAATATTCATCGTGGAAGTTGTGCTTATACTTCTTACCGGTAGCCACTACCAGCCTGTCGTTTAATATAGGTATCGTTTTGAAGTTTCTATTGGACGGAAGAGATACAAAGCCGCAGTCGACTTCCCTGTTTTCTATCCATTGTTCTATATCTTCATATGTACCGCTTTTGAGCTCATAGTTGATATTTGGGTATATAGATTTAAACTCGCTTATTATCTTAGGCAGAAAGAATGATGAAACAGTGGCAAAAGAACCGATCACAAGTTTTCCTTTGATCAGCCCGGTTATTTCGCTAAGAGCCTGTTCAAAGTTCTGCTCTGCATTTAAAACTCTCTTTATGTAAGGGATCAGCGTTTCGCCGGTGGTGGTGGGTTTAACTCCGGTCCTGTTTCTTACCACAAGCTGAACACCCAGTTCGTTTTCTAAACTGTTGAGCATATGGCTGATACCTGACTGGGTATAGCCAAGTTCTTCTGCAGCTGCCGTAAGGCTGCCATGCTCAAGCGCGCTGATCAGTATCTGATATTTCGTTAAGCTCATTATATATCTCCTTGAAACGTGTACTTATACATATTGCTATGTATGAGCGTTTTAATTGGCTATTGCCGTTTATTATACCATCTATTGTTAAGAAAGAAAGATTTTCGAATATGAATATATTTGAAGGGAAGTATGCTATTTTTTTGTTTGACTTAATTAAATAGGCGTATGTCATAAGCCTTTTCTGCGCCGGATCAAATTTAGTATTTTGCATAATTAGAATGACATTTCCTTGTTTTACTATTTATAAAAACAAAAGTACAATTCACGTAAGACGCGTCTATCTTAATTGCATTTTTAAATTATTCTTTTTTATATTTAAGAAGGAGGGAAGTTTTAATGTCAGAACAGGCAGTAAAGAAAGAAGGCTGGGGCAGCGCCTTTGGGTTTATCATAACTTCTATAGGTTACGCTGTAGGTCTTGGAGCTATTTGGAAATTCCCTTATATGATAGGTATGAATGGTGGCGGTGTATTCCTGCTGGTATGTTTCTTACTCATCATGTTAGTTGCGGTGCCGCTTTGCTGGGCAGAACTAACGCTGGGAAGATATACTCAAAAATCAGTTATTGTAGGTATGAGAGACCTCACAAGAAAAGGTTCACCATGGGTCGTTCTCGGATGGACAGGTCTTGCTACATGTATGATCTTGGCATCATATTACATTACTATAGTATCTGACGTTATGTTCTATATTTTTAAATTCGTTTCAGGCGGATTAAACGGAATGTCTATCCAAGAAATATCTTCATACTATTCTGCTCTTCAGGTAGATATGCCATACAAATTCATAACAGTTATTATTCTATACGCAGCTACAGTATTGGTACTTATGGGCGGTGTGCAGAAGGGCCTTGAAAGAGCAAACAAAATCCTTATCCCTGCTTTATTTGGATTCCTACTCATCCTCGGCGTTAGAGGGCTTATGCTTCCTGACGGTATCGAAGGTGTTATCTGGATGTTTACACCTGATTTCTCTTTGCTTAACGGATCAGTCATCATGGCCGCACTCAATCAGTGCTTCTTCCTATCCGGTGTCGCTATGGCCAGCTTGTTTGCTTTCGGTTCATATCTAGACAGAGAAAACACAGATATTCCTTTCTCGGGTTCAGTCATCGTTATGTCTAACTTAGTGGTAGCTATCCTTGCAGGTGCGGCAATATTCACATCATTATTTGCTTATGATATGGACGTTACTTCAGGAGCAGGTCTTGTATTCCAGACTCTTCCATATGTATTCTGTGATATGCCTGGTGGAATGATCTGGGGAACATTATTCTTCCTCTTAGTATTTGCAGCAGGATGGTCATCAATGCTTGGTCTTTACGAAGGTGCGACATCTGTAATAGTAGATTCTTTGGGAATAGGCAGAAAAAAAGCACTTCTTATTGCCACTGCTATAATGTTCGTTCTTACTATACCAACAGTACTGGGTACAACAGTATGGGTAGATGTAAGACCTCTTGGAATGGATCTCTTTACATTCATGGACTTCGTAGCAATGCTCGTGACATTGCCTATCGGTGCGGTGCTCATTTCATTGTTCGTTGGCCTTAAGTTCTGGGATAAGTTCATGGAGCACGTAAATACAGGTGCAAAATACTTCAAACTTCCAAATATTTTAAGAGTATGGTACGTGGTTGTATTGCCTGCTATCACTATCCTTGTAGTAATATTTGGTATCAAAGGATATTTCTAAGTTGATTGTTAATTTTCATTAACAATAGATCATCACAGTTACTGACAACAAAACTGTGATAGTACAGACTATTATTTCCCCCAAAAAAGTTCTAGTCTAAGAAATAAAAAAGACTGTTCAAGTGAACGGTCTTTTTTATTTACTGTTATGCTTAAAATTTATTTGTGATCTCAACGCCGGCAGTAAGTTTGATGCCGACGAGGAGTGTTTACTCGGTTTTTATATGTTTGCTTTCAATAAAGCTTATGAATTTTTTTACGATAGGGGAGGCCTCTTTTTTACTGAGATATGCAAAGGCCAAAGTCCTGCTTTCATGCAAGGATTCATCCAGCTCAAATAAGTCCAAAGTGTCGCTGAAATTGTAAGCCAGATATATAGGAAGTATGCCGACACCCAGATTGTTTTCTATCATTCTTACTGTAGCATAGGCATCGGATGTGGTGATCTTTACTTTAAGCTTATTTATATCAGCAGCAAAAAGATTTGTTCTGTCATAGTCGTCTTTACCGTCAATGAGAATGATATTTTCCTTTTCAAGCTCTTTTAATGTAACACAGGTTTCGTCATTAAAATTATGTTTGTAATGCTTGCCTGTAACGACTACAAGCCTGTCGTTTAATATAGGTATAGTCTTGAAATTCTTCTTTGTAGGAAGAGACACAAAACCGCAGTCAACTTCTCTGTTATCTATCCATTGTTCGATTTCTTCATATGTTCCGCCTCTGAGTTCGTAACTGATGTTTGGATACATCTTTTGAAACTCGCTTATGATTTTAGGAAGAAAGAATGATGATGCGGTCGTAAATGAGCCGATGACAAGTTTACCTTTTAGAAGATCTGTGATTTCGCTGAGAGCCTGTTCGAAATTCTGCTCTGCGCCCAGAACTCTTTTCATGTAGGGGATGAGGATCTCTCCGGTAGTGGTGGGTCTTACACCTGTTCTGCTTCGTACAACGAGTTGAACGCCCAGTTCACTTTCCAAACTGTTGAGCATATGGCTAACACCTGACTGTGTGTAGCCAAGTTCTTCTGCGGCTGCAGTGAGGCTTCCGTGTTCCAAAGCACTGATCAAGATTTGATACTTTGTTAAACTCATTTCTGTCTCCTTGTATAGTTGCTGATGCAAATTGCTTTTAGAGAAGTACATTATCGACTATTGTCATTTATTATACCACGAATCGTTGAAAAATGGGGGTTTTCAAATATGAATTTATTTTCTGTCAAGTATGCGGAAATTTTATTTTATTTTCAAAATAATGAGAAAAAAGAGTATTTATAATGGTTAAAATATCGGAACGACAAATACCGCAAAAAAAGTTATACAGCCTTGCCTTTTGAAATTAAAGGAATAAAATATATATAGAAGATTTTATGGAGGTATACATATGAAAATAAAGAAAGTTTGGTCGGTGTATTTCAGTGCCACTACAACAACAGAAAAAGTCGTTAGAAAGATCGCGGACGTGGCAGCAGAAAAGCTTGGGGCAGAAAGAGCTGAATTTGATTTCACTTTACCGGGAGCAAGAGCAGATGTGCTTTCTTTCGGAGAAGAAGACCTCGTTATATTCGGAACCCCTGTATATGCAGGCAGGATCCCTAATCTGCTTCTTAAATACGTAGTTACTGTTCAGGGAAATGGTGCTCTCGCTGTTCCTGTAGTGCTCTACGGAAACAGAAACTTCGATGACGCATTGATAGAACTCAGAGACGTTCTTGAAGATGGGGGATTCCATACTATCGCGGCAGGAGCATTTATAGGCGAACATTCTTTCTCTACTGTACTTGGAGCAGGAAGACCTGATGCAAAAGATATGGCTGTAGTCGAAGAACTGGGCATCAAAGCAGCAGAAGCTGTCAAAAAAGCTGAAGCAGAGGGTATCCCTGAACCTATAGAGGTGGAAGGTGTACCTAAACCATACAGAGGCTACTATCAGCCTAGAGACAGAAAGGGAAATCCTATAGACATAAGAAAGGTAAAACCTCTTACAAACGAAAACTGTATAAACTGCGGCCTTTGCGCAAAAGTATGTCCTATGGGGGCTATAGATCCTGCAGATGTTACTTCTGTTCCCGGAATTTGCATAAAATGCTGTGCCTGTGAGAAGAAGTGCCCTGTTCAGGCTAAATACTATGAAGATCCGGGATACTTATATCATAAAGTTGAACTGGAAGAAGGATATACCAGAAGAGCAGAACCTGTTCTGTTCACAAGATAGGATCATTGATCATGAACGAGTTGAATAAGGGTAAAATGAAAGCTTCTCCCGTACAGAAAGCCACAGTTTTCGTGGCAGTTATCACATCTTTTGTGACTTCTTTCGTGGGAAGTGCATTGAATCTTTCCGTTCCTGACATGAGTGCTGATTTTGGAGTGGGAGCTGCAGCTATAGGCTGGGTCATAACTGCATATATGCTTCCTGTAGCGGCATTTTCGGTACCTTTCGGGAAAATAGCGGATATCATCGGCAGAAAGAGCATCCTTGTTTCCGGGATAGCTGTGTTTACTGCAGGGCTGATAGTTTCAGCCGCGGCACCAACTTTTTCTGTTATGATAGTTTCAAGAGTGATACAGGCTTTGGGAGCGGCAATGATCTTTGCTACTAACCATGCTATTCTTGTCAGCGAATTTCCGGGTTCCGAAAGGGGCAGAGTTTTAGGCTATGCCTTGGCTGCGACGTATACAGGACTGTCTGCGGGACCTGTATTTGGCGGCATAATAAACCATTCCCTCGGATGGAGGGCAATATTTATTATCACTGCTGTGGCAGGGCTAGTAGCTTTGATCGCAGCTGTAAGAAAACTTCCTTCAAGAAAAGTAGAGGGGGCTGTTCTTCATTTTGACAAGGTGGGAAATGTACTGTACATTCTCATGATAGTTTTAACTATCTATGGTTTGAATGAGTTTTCTAATAATGCTGCGGCGGCAGTGCTGATCCCGGCAGGGATATTACTGGGAGTACTGTTCGTTAAAAGAGAGAAAAAAGAAAAATTCCCTTTGGTAGATGTGAGATTATTTGCAGAGAATATGTCATACACTCTCTCAAATCTTGCTGCGCTGCTGAATTATGCTGCTACCTTTGCCATCGGGTATCTTTTGTCCATTTACCTTCAGGTGATAGCGGGATTTACATCTCAGACTGCCGGGATAATACTTATCGCTCAGCCTTTGGTAATGGCAGTGTTTTCTCCGTATATGGGCAAACTCTCAGATAGAGTATCACCTTACAAACTGGCAACAGCAGGGATGACCTTATGCGGAATAAGTTTGCTTTTGCTTGCGTTTATCAATATCACTACACCGGTGTGGCTGATAATCTCTATACTGCTTATAGCGGGCTGCGGCTTTGCACTTTTCAGTTCGCCTAATACCAATGCTGTGATGAGCTGTGTCGATAAAAGCTCATACGGAGTAGCGTCTTCCGTACTTTCCACCATGAGAAATGTGGGGCATGTTACAGGCATGGCCATAGTAACTATACTGGTGCATTTTTCTCTGGGGGATGTGGCTTTTGCACAGGCTGATCCGGAAACCTTGGTCAGAACGATGCGAATATCATATGCGGTGTTTGCTTTTATCTGTGTCGCAGGAATATTTTGTTCAGGAAAACGAGGCAAAAGATAACAACTGTTCATATCAATATTTCAAAAACTGCATATTTTAAAGATCACAAGAATTGATATACTTTATTTAACAACAAAGCTTCAAAACGCAGGTGGAGGTGAATGCGGTGGAAGAGAGAATAACCATAAGAATGGCGACCACGAGTCAAGCTGATATAGATGTGCTCCATAAGTATGTTTATATGCTTGGAAAATATCAGCGTATGGCTGAATCAAGCGTAACTATTTCAAAAGAAACGCTTAAAGAACAGATAGGTAATAAAACTTTGGAGAGTGCCATAGCCTTTCTTGACGGGGAACCTGTGGGAATAGGACTGTTCTACACCCTTGCATCAGGTTTTACCGGAGGCACAAGCATGTTCCTTAATATATATTATGTGGAAGAACATCTCAGAGGTATGGGCATAGGCAAAGCTATAATGGCATATCTTTCAAAACTTTCTCTTGAAAGAGGATATGAAAGGATAGAATGGCTGTGCCTGAACTGGAACGAACCTTCTCTGAAGTTCTACAGAGGTATACAGTCAAGAGAGATCGATACGGTCATAACCTTCAGATTGATG
>JAFXHN010000013.1 GCA_017536365.1 Bacillota bacterium
CCAAGGCGTTCTGGTAATCCTTCCTTTTGGTAAGAAGGCACCTTCCCTGCGCCTCATCTCATCCTCAATATAAATAAGCCCACGGCGGATACCTTCTGTATCCCCTGCCAAAAGTACTGTACCGTCCTCCTCTGTCACAATCTGATACTCTTCAAATACAGAGGTCGTGCCCTTACGTACCTTTATCGGATACTGATTGCCGGCCAGCTCATAAACCTTTGCAAAGGTATTGAAATCTGCATATGCCGTTTCCAAAAGATCATCCTGAAATTCTTCCGCAATATCCAGATAAAGGCCATTTACATCAACCTCTTTATCTTCCTTTTTCCGTGTATTAAAATACAGCGGCTTTTCGCTATGTACCGGTTTCTTAAGTTCTTCCACAAACTTTTTGTCCGGCTGACAGTATAAAAACGGATCTGTCTGTCTTGGTCTTCGCATCTTTTTATCTCCTTTCGTTTGCATGTGTTTTTCATTGTTTGTGAAACTCTGTAACTGAGTTTCGCGAACAATCAAAACACTTGACGTACTCAATTATAGCATGTTACAATGCTGTTGCACATGCGTTTTTACACCCTATACTTGTCAAAAACTAACATAGAAAAGGAATATTTTATGTTGCTGCACGATATATATTTTGCAAATTTAAATATGGTTTATATTTCAGGTGATTATTTTAAACCGGGACCTGACCGCATTTGGACCCAAAAAAACTTTTCGTTTACTTTAAACAAATTTTATTATATTACCAAGGGCAGATGTCTGCTCACTATAGACGGAGTAGAATACACAGCAGTTAAGGGGGACTGGTTCTTTATTCCTGCCGGTACTGTCCATTCTTATGCCAATTTTCCTGGCGAGCCTTTTGAAAAGCACTGGATGCATTTTGACATTTATCCGGACACTTCCCTTATATCTCTCCTCCATCTGCCTCATTTTATCCGGCTGCAGCCCGGCATGAAGGCTCATAAGCTTTTTAAACAATTTGCCAAAATCTCTGGCAGCAAGGATCTGATTGATCGTCTCACAATCAAATCCATCCTTCTTTCTCTGTTGATAGAATATATCCGGCTGGCTAATCCGGAAGAAATCACCCTTTCCGGCAGTAAGGATGCCCGCATAGATGAAATATTAAGATATATTCATGCCCATATGTCAGAACCACTGTCCATACCGGAGCTTGCAGATGTTTTTCATATGCATCCCAACCACTTTATCCGCTTTTTTAAAGATAAAACCGGACAGACTCCCGCCAAATATATCAAGATCAAAAAAATGGAAACTGCCAAACGATATCTTGAGGAAACAGATCTTTACATCATGGAAATCATGGAAAAGATCGGAGAAACAGATTCCTGCAGTTTTTCCAAGCAATTCAAAAGTATTTATATGCTGTAACCTCGGGAATACCGCAATTATTTTAAAAATATATAAGAAACTGCTTTGCAAAGAATCCGCTGTAAGTATATGCTCCGCCAGTCCGGCACAGAGCCGGTTACTCTAAGAAACGCTCAAACACCACGTTACTGACATCAATGCCCTTACGTGTAAGAAACAGTCTGCTTCCCTCCTGACACAAAAGTCCGTCCCGGACACTTTTAGCAATAGCATCCGTAAAAAGATCAATAGTATCTTCTCCAAACCACTCCGCAAATTCCGCCAGTGAAACTCCTTTCATCTGGCGCAGCCCCAGAAAGAAAAATTCTTCCATAGCCTCTCTTTTAGATAGTATCAATTCTTCTTCCACGCCAAAATCACCAGCAAGATACTTTTCTAAAATAGTGATATTTTTTAATCGCACTTCCTGCAGATAAGGTATCCTCTGCTCATCCGTCAGCCCCACAGGCAACTGTACTGAAGGATTTTCTCTGCGAATTAATGAAGAAGCTCCCAGGCCTATTCCAAGATACTCTCCACGTTCCCAATACACGCTGTTATGTCTGCTTTCAAACCCCGGCTTCGCATAATTGGATATCTCATAACGAGCGTATCCATTCCTATGAAGCATCTGCTCCGTCAATTCATACATAGCCCGCTCCGTGTCCTCATCCGGAAGCTCCAGCTCCATATCATAAAAAGGAGTCCCTTCTTCCACGATCAGGCTGTAAGCAGAAATATGCTCCGGCTGTAATCATAGTACCTGTTGCAATGTATTGCGGTAATCCGCAAGACTTTGTCCCGGCAAGCCGCTCATCAGGTCTATATTAATATTGTCAAACCCGGCTTTTCTTGCTTCTTTAAACGTTTCCAGAAACTGCTCATAGTTATGAATCCTGCCTAAGATACGTAACAGCCTGTCTAAAGTGGACTGAAGACCAATACTTAGTCTGTTAATACCTGCTTTTCGGTACTGAATAAGCTTGCAGGCATCAACAGTACCAGGATTACACTCTATGCTGATTTCCCCCGCTTTGTCCACCGAAAACTGTCGGTACAATTCCTCAATCATACAGCAAAGAAGTTCTGCGGATACTGCAGTTGGCGTACCTCCGCCTATAAAAATAGTCTTTACTATATATTTGTCTGCATAAATAGCTGCCTTTTGTCTGATTTCCTGCATCAACATATGCAAATACTGCTCCTGAATCTCTGGGGATGCAGGAGCAGAAAGGAAATCACAATAAGCACACTTTTTTACGCAGAACGGAATATGAATATAAATGCTTAATGCTCTCTTCATATCTGCCGCTCCTGTCCGATCACTTTATCTC
>JAFXHN010000014.1 GCA_017536365.1 Bacillota bacterium
CTGAAAATGAAGGCTGGATCGATGCTGACGATCTTGAAAGAGAACTGGGGGTCACTGATTGAAGAAAATAGTATATTCACCGGATGCAGCAGATAAACTTAGGGCAATAAATAGAGCTATTCTGATACAATATGGAAGTCAGAAATCAAAGCAAATAGTTGGTAAAATATTAAAAGTCATTAGAGGTTTGGCTTTACATGAGGAAATGGGAGCCTCAGTTTCCGCGATTTTTGGTATAGATTCGGAATTGAGGCAGACTGCATAAGGATCATAAACATTTACAACGAAAGGGAAGATTTTATATGGCTTTTGTTCGGCCTAGAAGATCCTCAGGACTTCACAGAACTTTAACCATTTTTTAACTGAATGTTGAGACAGTTTACCTTCGGGTGAATTGTCTCATTATGTTTTTTGTGCTAACATTATAGTTAACAAAACAAACAATAGACGTAAGGACGGAAGAAAATGATACAGGATATTTTACCTCATGTATATGACAATCACTACGAAGAACACACACCGGATGATGACAGCTATATAATGTTCGTCAAAGGAGGCAGAGTGCTGGCGGAAGCAAAAGGCGAAGCTTCTAACTTTCCTCTGTATAAAGATCTCAAAGATTATGTTAAGGAATGTGTATATCTCTTTTCAATAGATGATAAGAAGTATTTCCTTGCAAAGGAATATGATTCTATCCCGGAAGAAGGCTATGAACTGGTGGGCCTGAGGGATTATTATACATATAAAGAAAAGCATATGGCTTTTACCGCTGTTACAGCTTTTCAGCTGAACAACTGGTACAGAAATAATAAATTCTGCGGAAGATGCGGAAAGCCTATGACTCGCTCTCATAAAGAGCGTATGATGGAATGCAGGGAATGCGGCAACACCGTATATCCTAAGATATCTCCTGCAGTGATCGTGGCAGTAACAGACGGTGACAGACTTCTTATGACCAAGTACAACAACAGAGAGTACAAAAGATATGCTCTTATTGCAGGTTTTTCCGAAGTGGGAGAGACCCTTGAAGAGACAGTTCACAGAGAAGTAATGGAAGAAGTGGGGGTAAAGGTCAAGAACCTTCAGTATTATAAATGTCAGCCTTGGTCTTTCTCTGATTCACTGCTGGTGGGATTCTTCTGCGAGCTTGACGGTTCTGACAAGATCAAAATGGACGAGGAAGAACTGTCGGTTGCTGAATGGCTCCACAGAGATGAGATAGAAATGGTTTATGACGGTATAAGTCTGACAAATGAAATGGTTATAAAATTTAAAGAAAATAAATAGGAGAACAGTTTATGAGATGTTTTGACAGTGACTATATGGAAGGCGCACATCCTGCCATTATCGAAAGATTGGCTGCGACTAATATGGAGCAGACAGGTGGCTATGGCAGAGATGCTTATTGTGACAGCGCAAAGGAAAAGATAAAGAAAGCTTGTGGAAAACCGGATGCAGAAGTTTATTTCCTGGTTGGAGGAACGCAGACAAATTCAACAGTTATAGCGGCGGCATTAAGACCTTATGAAGGTGTAGTTGCAGCAGATACAGGGCATATCAACGTTCATGAAGCAGGAGCTATAGAAGCATCAGGACATAAGATCCTTCCTTTACCAAACTATAACGGCAAGATCAGCCCTGAGGATTTAGAAAAATTTATGGATAGTTTCTATAAAGATGATACCTGGGAGCATATGGCTGCGCCGGGAATGGTGTATATTTCTCATCCTACAGAATACGGCACTCTCTATACTAAAGATGAACTTAAAGCTATCAGAGGTATATGCGATAAGTACGATATCCCGCTCTTTATGGACGGTGCTCGTCTGGGATACGGTCTGATGGCAAACAACACTGATGTTGATCTTAAAACTATTGCGGAATACTGCCATGTTTTCTATATAGGCGGAACAAAAGTCGGAGCCCTTTTCGGAGAGGCTGTTGTAGTGACAAAACCGGGTCTGCTTCCGCATTTCTTTACAGCGATAAAACAAAAAGGCGGTCTTTTGGCTAAAGGAAGATTTCTGGGACTTCAGTTCGATACGCTGTTCACAGATGATCTGTATTTTAAGATCGCGAAAAATGCTATAGATATGGCAGAAAAGCTAAAAGTTGTGCTTAAGGAAAAAGGATATGAGTTCTTCCTTGAAACTGATACCAATCAGCAGTTCGTTGTTCTTGAAAACGTCAAAATGAAAGAGCTTGCTGAGAAGGTTTCCTTTGGTTTCTGGGAAAATATCGATGCGGATCATACTGTAGTAAGATTTGCAACAAGCTGGGCGACAACTGAAGAGGCTATAGATGAGCTTGCTTCTTTGATTTAATAGGATACAAAAATATACAGGATGGTGAATAAATGGGAGATTATATCATAACTTTATTTATACTGGGGATCACTTCATTTGTAATGTTGATCCTTGGGGTAAATCAGTACAGAACGATCGATAAGCCGGTAAATTTCTGGTCGGGAGAAAGTGCTCCAACAAATGTAAAAGACATACCCGGTTATAACAAAACTCATGGCAAAATGTGGATCTGCTACGGAGCAGCGATTTTTCTGGCAGGTTTAGTGGGAATGCTTTTTAACGATCCGTGGATAGCTACAGGGATCCTATTCCTTGTTATAGTAGGGGGTATCCCGGTAATGTTCTATATTCATTACAGAGTTTGCGATAAGTATAGAAAATAATATAAGGGGTAAGATATTATGACGATCGATGAGGCTCAGGTAATACTCGAAGAACTTGTAAACGACCTTCCGGAGAGGATATTCAAAGAACTGAATGGCGGTGTACTGCTGCTCCCAAAGAAGAAAATAAGTCCTGAAGCAAAGAAAGATGACTTATATATTATGGGAGAATACTGCGTGAGCCCTAATATGGGCAGGCTGGTTAAGATATACTATGGTTCTATGGAAGCTGTTTTAGGGGAGAATGCTTCAAATAGAAAGTGGACAAAAGAATTGAGAAAGACGCTGCATCATGAGCTGACTCACCATTTGGAAGATCTTGCAGGGGAAAATGATCTCGTAATAGAGGACGAGATAAATATGTATCTTTACAAAAACGGTCTTCCTATGGGTTCGGTAAAAAGTCCTAAACTGGGGAGATACAGGTATGTTAACGAGAATAAGGAAACTAAGTAAGACTGCATTGTGCATCATATCATTCTTGCTTGTCATTCTGGGTACACTATTTGCTGTGGTGTCCTGGCAGGGATTGAATGTATCATATTATGAAATAGATTCTGACA
>JAFXHN010000015.1 GCA_017536365.1 Bacillota bacterium
AGAATATTAGTGGTACTTATGCGAGATTATGGCGTAATATCTGATCTTAAAACTTGACTTATCTACCGTATTATTTTATATTTATCATAGTACATTACGATAGTGATACAAAAATGAGAGGTGGATATGGAAGTTGAAGTTATAAAAGCAAAGACAAACTTTGACAATTCTGCGGCGGTAGGCAGAAAAGACCGCCTCAGAGTAGCTGCGTATTGTCGAGTAAGTACTGCGGATGAAGAGCAGATCAAGAGTTATGACTCTATGGTTAAGTATTATACTGATTTAATAAAGAAGAATCCCGATTGGAAATTTGTTGAAGTATATGCTGACAAGGCTTCTACCGGAACCAAAGCAGAGACGAGAGAGAACTTCCAAAGGCTTATAGCAGACTGCATGGCTGGTAAGATCGACATGGTTATTGCAAAGAGTCTTTCGAGGTTTGCAAGGAACACACTGGATACCCTAAAGTATGTGAGGCAGCTCCGAACAAAGAATGTTGCTATTTATTTTGAGGTTGAGAAGATTAACACTATCAAGGATGGAGAATTCCTTCTTACCATTCTAAGTTCTGTGGCACAGCAGGAAGTAGAGAACACTTCTGCATATGTAAAAAAGGGTCTTAAGATGAAGATGAAGCGGGGTGAGCTTGTAGGATTTCAGGGCTGCCTTGGCTATAAGTATGATATAGAGACCAAAACGATATCGGTAGATGAAACAGAAGCCGAAACTGTCAGATATATGTTTGAAAGATATGTGGCAGGAGCCGGAAGCACGATGATTGCCAGAGAGCTTAATGAGCAAGGCATCATGACTATACGGGGTAATCCTTGGACATCTTCAAGCGTCATGGGGGTTATCAATAATGAAAAGTATACAGGTGACATTCTGTTAGGAAAGACATTTACTGTTGATCCTATAACTAAGAGAAGGCTTGATAATCTTGGAGAGGAAGATCGCTTTTTTATAAAAAATCATCATGAGCCAATTATCTCACATGAGACGTTTGAAAAAGCACAGGCTCTGAGAGAAAGGCGTAATGGTGGAAGACAGCACCATGTTGAGATTGGCAAGAGAGAAAAGTACAGTAGAATGTTTGCGTTTAGCTCTCTTATAGAATGTGGTTTTTGCGGTGGTCATCTCACAAGAAGAAAATGGCACAGCTCATCCAAGTATAAAAAGACTATTTGGCAGTGTGTTACATCTACGAAGGGTGGCAAAAAGCTATGTCCCGATTCAAAAGGTATTCCGGAACAGGTCATAGAGGAAGCATTTATAGAATCATATAGACTTTTGTGTTCAGATAATCAGGAAGTAATGAATGAGTTTCTGAGTAGGATAGAGAAGACTCTTGGAGATGATGCCAACGAGAAGAACTATCAGAAGGCTAAGAAAGAGGTCAAGCAATACAAAGAAAAAAGAAAAAAACTTCTTGATAAATATGTTGATGACGGGATAGATAAAGAAACCTATATGTCAATGGATGCTGAATATGAGGTTAAATATGCAGAAGCACAGTCTCAGCTTGAATACTATGAAAAGCAGGTACAGGGAGACGATAGTCTTCGCAAGAGAATAGAAGGCTTCAGAAAGACTCTTACTCAGAATCAGGTTCTTGAAGAATTTGATAGAGCGGTTTTTGAAAGTATTGTTGAAAAAGTCATTGTCGGAGGGTACGACGATGACGGAAATGCAGATCCCTATAAGGTCACTTTTATATACAAAACCGGATTCAAGGATAGCTTCGATCATGCTAAAACAAAGTTTGGTCCGAAGAGTAAAAAGAGCGACGAAAATGTGTCCTCAAATAGTAGTGTACATCAGGAAAATCAGTGCTCAAATCATAGTGTAGACACACATCGATGCAGGAAATGCACCGCAAGGAAAGACCAGAGATCTTATCCAGGGACTTACCGGATGGGTGCATGCGATGGGATATGACTGCGAGGTAAAGCCGGATTCATATTCCGCATCGACTATAGCTGACAGGCTCAGTAAATAACCGGCGGTCATCGTGA
>JAFXHN010000016.1 GCA_017536365.1 Bacillota bacterium
ATATTAATCATTGTTTTCAAGGATCTCAAACCCCCTTTCATTGAATTTTAAAAGCTGTCTGAATTTGATCTTTTCAGGAACTTTCTTTTCCGCCATTACACTGGTGCCGCTGTCTGTAAGCATTTTTACCGCTTTCATCATAGCTGAAGGATCCGCCTTTTCGTCGTAAAGTATAACTGTATCAACATCATACTTCTTTTCTGTTCCTTCAAGTCTTTCCAGAGAGTCAAGGTATACGGCAAAACCTATAGCTCCGCCGTCTTTGCCCATTTTATTCATAAGTTTATCATATCTGCCGCCGGAAAGAACGCTTGCCGGGATACCCTGAATATATCCTTTGAAAACTATACCGTTGTAGTAATTCATATCGTTCACTATGGAAAAATCTATATTGATGCTGTTTTCCATGCCTTCTCCATCCAGAACGCTGCAGATACTGTTAAGTTCATCCACTGCTTTTTTCATATCTTCGGTCATTTCAATACTTGAAAGCTTTTTAACGACTTCATCTCTGCTGCCGTAGGCGCCGATAAGTGAAGAGAGCTCTTCGAAAAGCGCTTCGGAAAGATCGTATTTTTCGCAGACCGTCTTTATGTCATGGAGATTCTTTTCCCCTATATAATTAACTATGAGTGCCTTCGCCTCATCATCGATATCATATTTATCCAAAAGAGCGGATACAAATCCCATATGGGAGATGTCAAGAACATATTCAGAGCTTATAGCCTGAAGGCTCTTTGCCGCCAAAAGGATGACTTCACACATATTGTAAGTGTCTATACAGCCGATACATTCAAGGCCCGCCTGAACGATTTCTTTAAACGAATGAGAACCTTTTGATATTCTGTAGACACTTTCGTTGTAGTATACTCTTTGTACGGAATCGGGAGAATCCTGAGAGTTTTTTATTATGGACAGGGTAACGTCCGGCTTAAGAGCCAGAAGCTTTCCACTGGTATCGTTGAATGTGATTATGCTGTCGGAAACAAGAAAATCTTTGTTTCTTACATAGAGATCGTACTCCTCAAACTTACTCATTTTGTATTGGGAGTAACCGTATTTCTGATAAAGGGAGCGGAGCTGGAAAATAGCTCTTTCCTCCTGTTTTAAAACTTTTTCATCTAATAACATATTATTTAAACCTTTCATATAATCCTCTCTTAAATCATAGGCAGTTCTGCCTGCTTTATTACTTTACCCCAATAAAGCAGTAAAGTCAACTACAAAAACGTAAAAAACAGAGAAAATTAATAAAAAACAAGAAATTCGGATACATTTTACTGCATCCGAACAACTCTTTCAGGCTATTTGTCTGTAGGATTCAGAAGACCGATGTCTTTTCTGTACTGAACTCCTTCAAATTTGATCTTTTCAGCAAGTGCATAAGCCTTTGCCCTTGCTTCATCATGAGATGCGCCTGTAGCCGCAGCCCCGAGGACTCTTCCTCCGGAAGTAACTACATTGCCGCCGTCAAATTTTGTTCCTGCATGGAAGATGACAAGATCTTCCGCTCCGTCAGCAGAATCAAGCCCTGTGATAACTTTACCTTTCGGATAGCTTCCCGGATAGCCTTCTGAAGCAAGAACGATAGTAACAGCTCTTTTATCGCTCCATTTGATCTCCTGTTCTGCCAGCTTATTGTTGACTACAGCATCCATGATCTTGTAAAGATCTGTATCCAGCCTCATAAGTACAGACTGAGTTTCCGGATCGCCGAAACGATTATTGAATTCGATAACTTTTGGTCCTTCGGATGTGATCATAAGACCTACGAAGAGAACGCCCTTGAAATCCAGACCGTCTTCCTGGAAACCTTTCAGAGTAGGGAGGAGGATCCTGTCCATGATCTGCTGTTCGATCTCAGGTGTGAACACTAAGCTTGGTGAGTATGAACCCATACCGCCTGTGTTAGGTCCTTTGTCATTGTCAAATATCCTCTTGTAATCCTGAGCGGATTCCATAGGAACTATAGTATGTTCGTCTACGAAGCAGAGCATAGAAGCTTCGATACCTTTAAGACATTCTTCAACAACGATGAGGTCTCCTGCGGAACCAAAGATCTTTTCGCCCATCATTTCGTCTATGGCTTTCTGAGCATCTTCTGCATTTTCCGCAAGGACAACGCCTTTGCCTGCAGCAAGGCCGTCAGCTTTGATGACCATAGGATATCCGTAGATGCCTATATTCTTTTCGATCTCTTCTTTTGATGTATATTCGCTGTATTTAGCTGTTGGGATGTTGTGTCTAGCAAGAAAAGCCTTTGTGAATGATTTGCTTGCTTCCAGCTGAGCACATTTCTTGTTAGGTCCGAAGGCTTTTACTCCCACTGCTTCAAGGGCATCTACAATACCCATTGAGAGAGGAACTTCAGGACCTATAACAGCCAGATCTATTTCTTTTTCTTTTGCGAAAGCGCAAATGCCTTCAATATCTTCTGCGCTGATACCAACACATTCAGCTGTATCTGCGATACCTGCATTTCCCGGAGCGCAGTAGAGTTTTTCTATTTCTTTGCTTTGTGCAAGCTTCCAGCAGATAGCATGTTCTCTGCCGCCGCCGCCTACTACCAGTACTTTTTTCATAATATCCCCCTGAGAAATTAGTGTTTGAAATGACGCATACCTGTGAATATCATAGAGATCCCCAGTTCGTTGCATTTCTTGATGGAATCTTCGTCACGGATGGATCCGCCCGGCTGGATTATAGCTGAAACGCCGGCTTCCGCTGCCATTGTTACGCAGTCGTCAAACGGGAAGAAAGCATCTGATGCAAGCACTGTGCCCTTTGTATCTTCGCAGGCCTGTCTGATAGCTATTTCTAAAGCGCCAACTCTGTTTACCTGTCCCGGACCCATGCCGATGGTTTTGCCGTTCTTCGCAAGAACGATACCGTTTGATTTGATATGTTTTACTGCCTTCATAGCGAAGACGAGATCTTTCATTTCTTCTTCTGTAGGAGCTTTTTCTGTCACTACTTTAAGGTCAGCTTCATTGAAAAGCTCTCTGTCTGTTTCCTGAACGAGAAGACCGCCGGATACTTTCTTAAGATCAAGACCGGTTGTATCTTTATCTGTGATGGCAGGAAGTTCCATGAGTCTGATGTTTTTCTTCTGCATGAGGATATCCAGAGCTTCCTGTGTGAAGCTTGGAGCAATAACTATCTCAAGGAAGATCTTGTTGATCTCTTCTGCTACATCTGCAGTGATCTCTCTGTTTGCAGCAACTATACCGCCAAAGATGGAAACAGGGTCTGCATCATAAGCTTTTTTATATGCTTCAGCAAGAGTTTCAGCAACGCCGATACCGCAAGGGTTTGCGTGTTTTACCGCAACAACAGCAGGTTCGTCGTATTCTCTGAGTGTTTCAACAGCAGCATTTGTATCGTTGATGTTGTTGAAGGAAAGCTCTTTGCCGTGAAGCTGTTTTGCATTTACAAGGTCTCCTGCCTGTGGACGGATCTCTTTATAATAGAAAGCCTTCTGATGCGGATTTTCACCGTATCTAAGGTCCTGAGCTTTTTCAAATGTAAGAGTAAGGTTGTCAGGAAGCTCATAGCCTGCCTGAGTTCTGAGATAATCTGAGATCATAGCATCGTATGCTGCTGTATGCTGGAATACTTTCAGAGCCAGTTTGTACTTTGTTTCGTAGGAAACAGTGCCGTTTTCTTTTAATTCCGCAATAACTGCAGGATAGTCTGCAGGATCGCATACAACTACAACGTCTTTATGGTTTTTAGCTGCGGAGCGGAGCATAGTAGGTCCGCCGATATCGATGTTTTCGATAGCTTCTTCCATTGTAACGCCCGGTTTTAAGATGGTTTCTTTAAAAGGATAAAGATTGATGGCAACGATATCTATTGTTTCGATGCCCAGATCCTTTATCTGTGCCATATGTTCAGGCTTTTCTCTCATAGCGAGGATACCGCCGTGAACTGCAGGGTGGAGAGTCTTTACTCTGCCGTCCAGACATTCAGGAAAACCTGTCACGTCTGATATACCCACTACTTTTACTCCGTTGTCAGCAAGCTTAGAAGCTGTGCCGCCTGTTGAGATAACTGTACATCCCAAAGCTTCAAGTTCTTTTGCAAATTCTATAACGCCTGTTTTATCAGATACACTGATCAATGCACGCATATTAAAACCTCCTGATTACTCTCTGCCGTCCCAGCAATAGGTGCAGAGCTTGCATTTATCAACTTCCACTGCGTCAAGCAGATTTTCTAATGTTTGGTATTTCAATGAATCGAAGCCCATAACTTCTTCGATCCTTTTTACCATAGCCGTATATTTTTCTGTGGAACTGTCGGAATACTGCTTGAGGATCTCCTCTGTAAGCTCTTCAGTTCCTTCCAGCTCAGCTATCACCTTACGAGAGATAAGCTCCATATTGCTGACAGTTCTTGAGAAGTTCAAGTACTTGCAGCCGTACATGATAGGAGGGCAGGCAGAACGAACATGGATCTTTTCCGCGCCGTTTTCATAGAGATAGGAAAGGGTCTCTCTGAGCTGAGTGCCCCTTACGATAGAATCGTCTACTAAAACGAATTTCTTGCCTTCGATGATCTCCCTGTCCGGGATAAGCTTCATCCTTGCGATAAGATTTCTTGCTTTCTGATTGCCCGGCATAAAGCTTCTCGGCCATGTAGGAGTGTATTTTATAAGTGGTCTTGCATATGGGAAATGGGAACGCTGAGCATAGCCAAGAGCATGGGCTATCCCGCTGTCCGGAACACCGGCAACATAGTCCACATCCTGAACATCAGGATCATCTGCATCCATTTCGCAGATCTTGGCACCGTTTCTGTAACGCATATTTTCAACGTTCTTTCCTTCATATATAGAAGTGGCATATCCGAAGTATGTCCAAAGGAAGGTACATATACGAACATCCTTATCGTTTGCTTCAACTACAGTTTCAACGCTGTCCGGAGTGATCTTTACAACTTCTCCCGGCCCCAGTTCTTTGTAGTATTCGTAGCCCAGATTTATAAATGAGAAGGATTCGGAAGCAACGCAGTAGCCGTCTTCTCTTTTGCCGATTATAAGAGGTGTCCTGCCGTGGAAATCTCTTGCCGCATAGAGAGCATGCTCGTCCATAGCTAAAAGAGAAATAGAACCTTCTATTTTCTTCTGAGCATAACGGATACCTGCAGGGATGCTCACTCCTGTAGAGATGAGGGCCGCTACAAGTTCTGTGTTGTTGATAAGACCGCCGCTCATAGACATAAACTGATTGTTTCCGCTGTGGATGAGGTCATCCACGATATCGTCTTTGTTATTTATAACGCCTACTGTTCCCAGGGAATAGTGGCCTAATTTACTGTATACGGTAAGTGGCTGAGGTTCAGTATCACTGATAGAACCTATACCTGAGGTGCCTTCCATTTTCTCCATTTCTTTCTGGAATTTAGTCCTGAAAGGAGCGTCTTCTATGCTGTGTATACTTCTGTCGAAGCCTTTTTTTCCGTAAACGCACATACCCCCGGTCTTTGTGCCAAGGTGAGAGTGGTAGTCTACTCCAAAGAACAGATCCATTACGCAATCGTTCTTGGAGGCTACGCCGAATAAACCGCCCATGGTATTTTCTCCTTAATAATGATCAAAGTGATTTACTTATTATTTTCTGCGATATTCTTTATAGCTTGAGTAAGGATCTTGTGCTCTATGACAAGCACTCTTGCTGCCAGATCGTCGGCAGTATCTTCCGGAAGCACAGGGACTTGTTCCTGAAGAATGATAGCGCCTGTGTCGATCCCTTCGTCTACGAAGTGCACTGTAGCGCCGCTTACTGTTTCGCCGCCTGCCAGAACTGCTTCGTGGACTCTTTTTCCATAGAATCCTTTTCCGCAGTATTTTGGGATAAGTGAAGGATGGATGTTTATTATCCTTCCTCTGTATGCATCGATGATCTTTGCGTCCACAACACTCATATAACCTGCCAGAACGATAAGATCGGTTTCTTTTTCCTGAAGAAGTGCCAGGATCTTGTCTGCTTTTTCCGAAGCATCCGGATAGTCCTTAGAACTTACCACGTATCCCGGGATATCGTGTTTTTTCGCTCTTTCCAAAGCAAAAGCTTTACTGTTGCTGGAAATGACCTGAACGATCTTTGCATTTGGTATATTTCCTGAGGAAACACCGTCTATAACAGCCTGAAAATTAGTGCCGCCGCCGGAGACCATTACTGAAATATTTAACATAAGGTCACTCCTTCACCCTGAATGATCTCGCCGATGACAAATGGTGTTTCGCCAGCTTCTTTAAGAAGCTCCATTGCTCTGTCTTTCTGAGATCCATCCACTATGAACATCATACCGATGCCCATATTAAATGTAGAGAACATTTCTTTTTCTTCTATGTTTGCGCATTTAGCTATGTAGCTGAATACTTTAGGAACATCCCATGTGCCTGTGTTGATCTTTACGCCAAGACCTTCAGGGATGATCCTTGGGATATTTTCAAAGAAACCGCCGCCTGTGATATGGATTATTCCGTTAGGTGTGATCTCTTTTGAAAGAGCCTTGCAAGGCTTTGTATATATTCTTGTAGGTCTGAGGAGAGCTTCTCCGAGAGTTTCTCCCAGTTCTTCTACATATTCTTTAACGTCCATACCGAGTTTTTCAAAGAAAACTTTTCTTACCAGAGAATATCCGTTGCTATGGAATCCGCTGGAGGAGATGCCTATAACAACATTTCCTTCTTTGATTTTTGAGCCGTCGATTATTTTGCTTCTGTCTGCAACACCTACAGCAAAGCCGGCCATATCATATTCGCCGTCGCCGTAGAAGTCAGGCATTTCAGCAGTTTCTCCTCCTACGAGAGCACATTCCCCGAGAACGCAGCCGTCAGCGATACCTTTTACTATATCAGCGATCTTTTCTGCTTTGACGTGTCCTGTTGCAATGTAGTCAAGGAAGAAGAGAGGTTCCGCTCCCTGACAGAGGATATCGTTTACGCACATTGCAACGCAGTCTTGACCCACTGTATCATGTTTGTCTGTAAGAAAAGCTATCTTAAGCTTTGTTCCCACACCGTCTGTTCCTGCTACGAGGATAGGTTCTGTCATGTCCTTCAGATCAAGCTTGAAAAGGCTTCCGAAGCTTCCAAGTCCTGTAAGAACGTTTTTATTAAAAGTCTTTTTAACGTGATCTTTCATCAAAGATACGGCACGCTGTCCTTCGACTGTATCCACGCCGGAATCTTTATAAGTGATTTTTTCTTCGCTCATGGTATTTCTCCTATAACTGCATTTCAGCATCTATTTTCATAACATCTTCTTCCATCTTTTTCTTGTAAGCCTTCATTTTTTCTCTCAGCTCAGGATACTTTATGGAAAGCATCTGAACAGCTAAAAGGCCTGCATTTTCAGAACCGTCTATGGCTACTGTAGCAACAGGTACGCCTTTAGGCATCTGAACTATTGAAAGCAGAGAATCAAGTCCGTCGAGAGTAGAGGATTTGATCGGGAGTCCGATAACAGGTACCGGAGTATATGCAGCGATAACGCCGCCAAGATGTGCAGCCTTGCCCGCTGCTGCTATTATAACTTCTATTCCGTTTTCTTCTGCTGTTTTAGCGAAGGTTTCCGCAGCATAAGGAGTTCTGTGAGCGGAAATAACTCTTGTAACATATTCAACACCGAATTCAGCTAAGATCTTCTGGGCTCTTTCCACTACAGGAAGGTCAGATTTGCTGCCCATTACGATACCGACTTTCATGGCAATTCCTCCTTTTATGATCGATTATTTAAAGTACTGTACGCCTGATTCGAAGATCTTCTGATCCATTTCTCCGAGAACGTTCTTGTACAGATTCATACCTATTCTTTCTGAGTGGCCCATCTTGCCGAATACTCTTCCGTCAGGAGAGGTGATACCTTCGATAGCCCAGTCTGAATTATTTGGATTGAAGTAAGGGCTGTTGGAAGCCTTGCCTTCAAAGTCCGCATACTGAGTTGCTATCTGACCGTTGGCTTTGAGCTGTTCCAGCATTTCCGGAGAAGCGATAAATCTGCCTTCGCCGTGGGAAACAGGGATAGTGAATACATCGCCTGCTTCAACGTTTGCCATCCAAGGTGATTTAACAGAAGCGATCCTTGTCTGAACCAGTGTGGATACGTGTCTGTTGATGGAGTTGTATGTAAGTGTAGGGCTGTCAGGCTGCATGTCCACGATCTTGCCGTAAGGAACGAGACCGAGCTTGATGAGAGCCTGGAAGCCGTTGCATATACCAAGCATAAGGCCGTCTCTGTTTTCGAGAAGGTCTGTAACTGCCTCGAATATAGCAGGGTTTCTGAAAACAGCTGTTATGAATTTAGCTGATCCTTCAGGTTCATCTCCGCCGCTGAAGCCGCCAGGGATCATGATCATCTGGCTGTTCTTTATTTCTTTGGCCATACGTTTGATAGAGTCTTCCAGCTCTGTTGAAGTGAGGTTTCTGAGGATGTGCAGGTATGTTTCCGCACCGGCTTTTTCAAAAGCTCTCTTTGAATCCACTTCGCAGTTTGTTCCCGGGAATACCGGAATGAAAACTCTTGGTTTAGCTGTTTTTACGAGAGGTCTTACAGTATTTCTCTGTGTGTAAGAGATGCTTTCAGGAGCCTCTTCGCTGTATTCCTTTGATACTGAAGGGAATGTTCCTTCCAGAGGAGCTTCCCAGAGCTCTTCCAGTTCATCCAGTGTGTATGAAACGGAAGCTGTGCCTACCATATCAACTCTTACTTCGAAGTTGATAGAAGGTGCTGCTGCTGTAGTGCCGAGGACTTTATGATCTACAGTGTCTTTAACGTCAGCGAACAGCGCATTTACATCTTCACTGCCCTTAACTTCGAGAATGAGGGCTCCGTAGTTCTTGTCTAAGAGATACTCTCTTGTCATTCCTGTGAGTTTCGCGCCGATATAGTTTCCTAAACACATTTTGGAAACTGCCGCGAAGATACCGCCTTTTCCGATAGTCTGAGCAGAGATGACAGCACCGCTCTTGATGAGCTGCTGAACTTTTTCAAGTCCTGCTTTGAATTTATCGAAGTTGATAACGCCGTCTTCGTCTTTTTCTGTATCTATAAGCACGATAGTGCTTCCTGCTTCTTTGAATTCAGGTGAAATTATGTTGTTTGCATCCGCTGCTGTTACAGCGAAAGAGATAAGTGTAGGAGGAACATGGATGTCCATAAATGTTCCTGACATACTGTCTTTACCGCCTATTGAAGGGATGCCCAATTCTTTCTGAGCTTTTATGGAGCCAAGGAGCGCTGCCAATGGCTTGCCCCATCTTTCAGGGTCGCTGCCCAGCTTTTCAAAGTATTCCTGGAAGGAAAGTCTGATCTTTGAATAATCGCCGCCCATAGCTGTGATCTTAGCAGCGGAGTCTACTACTGCATATAACGCTCCGTGGTAAGGGCTCTTTGATGAGAGCTCAGGGTCGAAACCGAAGGTCATGAGAGTAGCTGTATCTGTATAACCGCTTGTTACAGGGAGTTTTGCAGCCATGCCGAGAGCCGGTGTGAGCTGATTCTTTCCGCCTAAAGGCATGAGAACTGTTCCTGCGCCGATGGTGCTGTCGAACATTTCGATGAGGCCCTTTTGGCTGCAGCAGTTCAGATCTGCAACTGCGTTTTTAATTGAATCTATTTCTTTTTCTTTCTGGAGTTCGGCGAGAGCTTCTGTCTTAGGCATTTCTACGAAAGCCTTTGTTTTCTGCTGAACACCGTTTGTGTTGAGGAATTCTCTTGAAAGGTCAAGGATAGTGTCGCCTTTCCATGTCATCTTAACTCTGCCTGTGTCGGTAACTCTAGCTACAACAACAGACTCGAGATTTTCTTCTCTTGCCATTTCCATGAACTTGTCCGCATCTTCTGCCGCAACTACTACAGCCATTCTTTCCTGAGATTCGGAGATAGCAAGCTCTGTTCCGTCAAGACCTTCGTACTTTTTAAGAACAAGGTCAAGGTTTATGTCAAGGCTGTCTGCCAGCTCGCCGATAGCAACGGAAACACCGCCTGCACCGAAGTCGTTGCATCGTTTGATGAGGGTAGCAGCTTCTTTTCTTCTAAAGAGTCTCTGAAGATTTCTTTCTACAGGAGGATTGCCCTTCTGTACTTCAGCACCGCAGCTGAGGATGGAGTCTTCTGTGTGTTCTTTTGAAGAACCTGTAGCTCCGCCGCAGCCGTCACGGCCTGTTCTTCCGCCTGTGAGAATAATAACATCGCCCGGCTGAGGAACTTCTCTTATAACATTTTCTTTAGGAGCGGCAGCTATAACTGCGCCAACTTCCATTCTTTTAGCAATATAGCCTTCGTTGAATATTTCTGTTACCTGTCCTGTAGCAAGACCGATCTGGTTTCCGTAGGAGCTGTAACCTTTTGCAGCGCCTCTTGTGATCTTCTGCTGAGGGAGTTTTCCTGCAAGAGTATCTTCTACTGAAGTTCTTGGGTCTCCGCTGCCTGTCACACGCATAGCCTGGTAAACGTAGGATCTGCCGGAGAGCGGGTCTCTGATGGCTCCGCCCAGGCATGTTGCCGCGCCTCCGAAAGGTTCGATCTCGGTAGGATGGTTGTGAGTTTCGTTCTTGAACATTACCAGCCAGTCCTGATCTTCGCCATCGATGTTTGCTTTCACGTTGATGCTGCAGGCGTTGACTTCTTCTGATTCGTCAAGGTCTGTAACGAGGCCCTGTTTTTTCAGATATTTTGTGCCGATAACAGCCATATCCATGAGGCATACAGGTTTTTCTTTGTCGCCGTAAACTTCTTTTCTCATTTCCAGGTATTCGGCAAAAGCTTTTTCCACTAATCTGCCGTATGGAGAATCTTCGAAATCCACTTCGGTGATCTTTGTATTGAATGTTGTGTGTCTGCAGTGGTCAGACCAATATGTATCTATAACTTTTAATTCCGTTACGGAAGGATCTCTTCCTTCTTCTTTGAAATAGCTCTGTACGAAAGCAAGGTCTTCTTTGCTCATGGCAAAGCCCTGGGATCTTCCGAAAAGATCAAGCTGGATCTCGCCCATTTCTATAAAGCCTTTGATGAAATCAACAGGCTTTGGTTCTTCCAGATCCATTTCAAGAGTTTCCGGTTTTTCCGGGGATGCTTCCTGTGAATCCACAGGGTTTATGTAATAGTTTTTAACCGCTTCAAGATCTGCTTCTGTCACATTTCCGGAAAGGATGATGACTTTGGCATATTTTACTACAGGCTCTGCAGCTGTGTTGATAAGTCTGATACACTGAGCTGCTGAATCCGCTCTCTGGTCGTACTGCCCCGGGAGATATTCCACAGCAAAGGCTTTAGAGCGAGGAGGAAGGTCAAGAGTTTCATCGGTAACAGCATCTACAGCTGCTTCGCCGAAAACATTGAATCTTGCTGATTCATAAGTAGCTGCATCAATGCCTTCCACATCATAACGATTTACTATCCTTACGGACTGCAGGTTTTTAAGAGATAAATTTTCTTTGAGTTCAGCGCAAAGACTTTGAGCCTCAACGTCAAAACCCGGAAGTTTTTCCACAAAAATTCTATATACCAATTTACGCCTCCATATTCCCGAACAAATTATTTGTTATTTGAAATAATGTTCGCAAAAATTAAACAAAAACTATTCATACATTATTATAATATCACTGTAGAATCTGTAAAGCAACACACAAACATCAATCTTTTGCGAAGAGGAAGAGATATTTCAGACAGATAACGAACAAAAAATGCTTAAAGAGAAATAATGTTCGTAAAAACCCTTTGCTTGATACAAAATGGAAAAAAGTCTATAATAACCACATATATATTTCTAAGAAGCTTTGTTTAAAGGGCTTGAAATCAGGAGAGAGATATGAACGAAATTACTATAGATGCTTATGCTAAAGTTAATTTGAGCCTTGATGTTTTGGGGAAACTTTCCAACGGCTATCATGAGGTAAGGATGGTCATGCAGCAGCTGAAGTTGTGCGATAAAGTGACAGTAAGGAAGACCGGCAGAGGCAGGAGAGAAATATTTATAACTACAAATGTGGATGGTGTGCCGCTGGATTACAGAAATCTTGCCCACAGGGCAGCTCAGCTTATGCTTGGACTCGATGAGATCCTTGACGGAGTAGAGATCCACATAGAAAAAAACATACCTATGGAAGCGGGTCTTGCAGGAGGAAGCGCGGACTGTGCAGCTACTTTAGTCGCAATGAATGCCTTGTTTGACATGGGACTCAGCACTAAAGCTTTGTGCAAACTGGGAGCAAGACTTGGCTCAGATGTACCGTTCTGCATATTGGGAGGAACTGCTGTGGCTGAAGGTACGGGAACAAGCCTGACTCCTGTGAAAGGGCTGGATCCGGACAAATACCATGTAGTGCTTTGCAAACCTCCTGAAGGGATATCCACAGGAGCGGTATACGGCAAATATTCCGAAAGGATGGCGGAAATGGTGGCGAAACCTCATCCTGACATCATCAGTTTAGTGGGAGGTATGTCTGCGGGACTGCCTATAAAAGATCTTAAAAAGAATATGATAAACGTTCTCCAGTACATTACCGCGGAGGAAAGACCTCAGGTCAGAGAGATCATATATACAATGGAAGGTGCAGGAGCGGATGCGGCTATGATGACCGGCAGCGGCCCGACGGTGTTTGGTATATTTGAGGATAAAGAAAAAGCGGAGTTTGCCTATAGATGTCTGGCGGAGACTTATGAAGAGACATATCTTACTTCTTTTAGATAAAGTACAGGTATCAGTATAAAATGAAAACCCCTTGTCAATAATCCTGAACGAATGATCAGAATTGTTGAAAGGGGTGTTTTTGTGATTAAAGACGGACGAGGGGGGATACTGCTCCTGCTCACAGGATTTATACTGATATGCTTTTGGGGGATGCTCCATCAGGAAACGGATGAACTTACAAAGGCTGATTTCATAAGGTTTCACGTTATTGCCAACAGTGATTCCTATGAGGATCAGGAACTTAAACTGACAGTCAGAGATGAAGTTTTGAAAGATGTATCGCCTCAGCTGGCAGAAATGGAGAATGCATCCGAAAGCAGGAGCTGGCTTGCTGAAAACAGGGAGAAGATCAATGATATAGCAGAGACCGTGATACGAAGAGAAGGATATGACTACGAAGCGCAGGCGGAAATGGGGGTAAGGTGGATCCCGGAAAAAAACTATGGGAGCCTGGTGTTCCCTGCCGGGAATTATGAGGCTTTCACCATCAGCATAGGAGAGGCGAGAGGAGAAAATTGGTGGTGTGTTATGTTCCCGCCGGTCTGTATAATAGGGGAAGAACCGGAGAGCAATGAAGAAATGGCGGAAAGGTTCAAGGGAACAAAATATGAGGATATGATTTTAAGCGGAGCAGAGGGAAAACCTTATGTACTGAAGTTCAAGTCCGCAGAGGCAGGAAAAAAGTTTCTGGAGTGGATAAAATCTTAACAAAACTATTCTTTATTCCTATAAATTTTGGTATAATACTATACCACGTATAAACAAGCAGTTCCGAAAGGGTCAAAGACCTTTCAGAAAGGAAAAAGAATGACACGGCTTGCAATCATATTCGGAGGGAGATCTATAGAACATGAGCGTTCGCTCAAATCAGCGGTCTCCGTATTAAGCGCAATAGATCGTACAAAATATGAGATCGTTAAGATAGGTATAACAAAAGAAGGCAAATGGCTCCTCTACGACGGCCCCGTTGAACTTATAGGTACAGGGGAGTGGAAGGATTATGCAGAATTAAAGCTTCTGGCGGAACCTGAAAAATATGATCTTCAGATACTTTCTTCGGGAAAAACTCTAAAGGATATAGCAGATGCGGCTTTCCCTGTAATGCATGGGCCTTATGGCGAAGACGGAGCGGTGCAGGGGGTTCTTCAGATGATAGGCATCCCGTATGTAGGGTGCAAGATCTTGGGATCTGCAGTGACTATGGATAAAGCCATCACAAAAGCATTGCTCAGACAGGCAGGACTGCCTGTAGGGGAATGGAAGGTTTATTATAAAGAAGAGATAGAAGACAATGTATCAAAAGTGATAGCTGACATTGAAGAAAGTTTCAAATACCCTGTGTTCGTAAAACCTTCGGGTTACGGAGCAAGCATAGGTGTCTCCAAAGCGAATGACAGAGAAGCTTTAAAAAACTCTTTGACAGAGGCTTACGAATTTGACCGTAAAGTTATAGTCGAAGAATATATAGACTCAAGAGAAATACAGGTAGGCATTCTGGGAAACATCATCCCTATGGCGTCGGCAGCGGGAGAGATATCCTACCCGGGAGAATTCTGTGATTACCATACTAAATTTTCGCCGGACAGCGGTATACAAAGGTCGGTGCCGGCTCAGATATCTCCGGAGAAGGCAACAGAGGCGAAAAGCCTTGCTATTGCTGCAAGCAGAGCAGTGGATCTCAAAGGTTTCGGCAGAGTTGATTTCTTCCTGGAAAAGGATACGGAAAAGTTATATATAAATGAAGTAAACTCGATACCGGCATTTGCAGATGAATGTATATTCATAAAATTATGGGAAGCCGTTGGACTTGACTATACGGATCTGCTGGACAGACTTGTAGGGTATGCTTTAGAGAAATAAAAACAGGGGATAGCTTAAACGAAAGGGGCGACGTGATATGAATAAGGTTTTGATGATGATAAATGCACGTCAGGAGAGCCGGGAAGGCAGCGAAGATATAATGGAACTCCTTACGGAGGCAAAACACTACAATAAAGACGGCGTGGTGTATCTGGTTTATGAGGAGACAGAGCTGTCGGGAGTCAGCGGATGTGTTACAGCTCTTAAGATCGACGGTGATGTGGTAAAACTCAGAAGATACGGGACTCAGGGCAACGAAATGCATTTCGAGAAAGGGAAGAAATTTTGGGGGCTGTATGAAACTCCAATAGGCCTTGTAAATATGGAGATCCTTACAAACAGGGTACAAAACGAACTCATCAAAGACGGACAGAACGGAAAGATAACGATAGATTATGATATAAGTCTCAAAGGGCTTTTGGAAGCCCATAATACTTTAGAAGTAAGAGTAGAAAAAGTGAGAACACCGGAAGAAGAAAGGCAGTAAAATGTACAACAAAAACACACAAAGAAAGATAGCTTTAATAATAGTCTGGGCACTGGTCATAGCTCTGGTAGTAACAACATTTTCTTTTTCCGTATTCGCGGCAGAAGAACAGCCGGGTGAAGATGCTGTGGCATTAGCTAAAGAATCAAAATCGATAGAGGCTCAGCTTAACGATATGGAAGAGGTTTTAGATCATATCGATAAAATGTATGTTGATGAAGTTGATGTGGACAAACTTATCGACGGAG
>JAFXHN010000017.1 GCA_017536365.1 Bacillota bacterium
GAGACAGGCGGAAAAATACGGAGTGCCAAGAATGGCGTTCGTAAACAAGATGGATATCATGGGGGCAAACTTCTTAAATGTAGTAGACATGATGAAAGACCGTCTTAAAGCCAATGCGGTTCCTGTACAGTTGCCTATTGGTAAGGAAAGCGAATTCACAGGTATCGTAGACCTTATCAAAATGAAAGCTTATAACTATAAAGATGATTTGGGCAAAGATATAGAAGTCATGGAAATTCCTGAAGATCTTAAGGAAATGGCGGAAGATTACAGATATCAGCTTATCGAAGCTGTTGCTGAAACTGACGAAGAACTCCTTATGAAGTATCTTGAAGGTGAAGAACTGACAGAAGCTGAGATCAAGGCTGCTATCCGCAGCACCACTATTGCAGGTAAGATGGTGCCTGTATTCTGTGGTTCATCTTATAGAAATAAAGGTGTTCAGCTTTTACTGGATGCTATAGTGGATTATATGCCTTCTCCGCTTGATGTTCAGGCGATAAAAGGATTTATCCCTAATACAGACGAAGAAGCAGAAAGACCTGCGGATGACAATGGTCCTTTTGCTGCGCTGGCATTTAAAGTAATGGCTGATCCTTATGTAGGGAAATTAGTTTTCTTCAGAGTTTATTCCGGAACACTGGAATCAGGTTCTTATGTATACAACTCTGTAAAGGGACGAAAAGAAAGGATCGGAAGGATCCTTCAAATGCATGCTAACAGAAGGGAAGAGATCGAAAAGGTTTACTCCGGAGATATTGCTGCAGCTGTAGGTCTAAGAGACACTACAACAGGGGATACTCTCTGTGATGAAAAACACGATATAATCCTCGAATCCATGGAATTCCCGGATCCGGTTATTGATATTGCTATCGAGCCGAAAACTAAAGCCGGACAGGAAAAGATGGGTATTGCATTGGCTAAGCTTGCAGAAGAAGATCCTACTTTCAGAACTCACACAGACGAAGAAACAGGTCAAACGATCATTTCAGGTATGGGAGAACTTCATCTTGAGATCATCGTGGACAGACTGCTTCGGGAGTTTAAGGTTGAGGCCAATGTCGGCAAGCCGAGAGTTTCATATAAAGAGACTATCACAGCGCCTGCTGATGTTGATTATAAATATGCAAAACAATCCGGTGGTCGTGGTCAGTACGGACATGTTAAGATCAAGATTTCACCGAACGAGCCGGGTAAAGGCTATGAGTTCATTAACACTGTTGTGGGAGGAGCTGTACCTAAAGAATACATCCCTAAGGTGGATGAAGGTATCAGAGAAGCTATGATGAATGGTCCTCTCGGCGGATATCAGGTTATGGACGTAAAAGTTGAGTTGTATGACGGTTCATATCATGAAGTGGATTCTTCTGAAATGGCATTTAAGATCGCAGGATCTATGGCTTTCAGAGAAGCAGCAAGAAAGGCTAAGCCTGTAATGCTTGAACCGATCTTCAAGATCGAAGTAACAGTGCCTGATGAATATATGGGCGATGTTATCGGAGATATCAACTCAAGAAGAGGCAAGATAGAAGGTTTAGATGCTGCATCCGGAGCGCAGATCGTAAGAGGATATGTACCTCTTGCAGAAATGTTCGGTTATGCTACAGACCTCAGATCCAAAACACAGGGAAGAGGCGTATACAGCATGCAGTTCCATCATTTTGATAAGATACCGGAAAGCATCAGAGAAAAACTGGAAAGATAAATTATTGATAAGCATATTGTTTTTGAAAGGATGAACAAAGATGGCAAAAGCAAAATTTGAAAGAACAAAACCGCATGTAAACATCGGAACAATCGGTCACGTAGACCATGGTAAGACAACATTAACAGCAGCTATTACAAAGACATTAAACGTAAGATACGGAC
>JAFXHN010000018.1 GCA_017536365.1 Bacillota bacterium
AAAGGGGATCTCATCTCCAAGACGATGGAGCATTTCTCTCTCTTCTTCAGGAGAAGGATAGCCCATACTTATCTGTATAAGGAATCTGTCCATTTGAGCTGCAGGAAGCTTATAGCTCTCGGTATCTATAGATATCTGGCGCTCCTCCATTGCTTCCAGCAAAGCGGACTGAGTCCTAGGGATAGCGCGGTTTATTTCATCCGCAAGCAGTATGTTTGTCATAACAGGGCCTTTTTTCAGTTCAAAATCCCCTGTCTTCTGATTGAATATCCTCATGCCTATTATGTCACTTGGCAGCATGTCCGGTACAAACTGTATCCTGCCGTGATCGCAGCCTAAAGCTTTGGATACGGTTTTCACCAAAGTGGTTTTTCCTACTCCCGGCAGGTCATTCAGAAGCACATGCCCCTCCGCAAGCACCGCCATTATTACCAAACGGATCTTTTCACTTTTCCCGATTATTATTTTCTCTGTTTCCTGCTGGATCTTTTTAGCAAGCTCTTGTACTGACATATCTTCTCCTTTTCTATATCCATCAATAAAAGATTTTTCCCTCATATACTACTTTCGTTTTATCTTCCGAGACTTCTACCAATGTCACCGCGCAATTCTTATGGACTCCGTCTCCCCAGAAATCCTTCAGTTCTGTTTCCCTGATATTTGCCAGGATCCCTTTCAGAGCACATCCGTGAGTGGATACCAAGATGGTTTTATCCTTATTTGAAGGATCCTTTAACAGATCCTGCCAAAATGCTCCCGTTCTTTTGATCACATCTTCAAAACTTTCTCCGCCTTTAGGCACCCTGTAAAGATGCGGTGCTTCAAAAAAATATGAGAAATAGGGATCCGGCACAGTATGACCGTAAGCTCCGTATGACAATCCTTCATACTCCCCGAAGCTGATCTCCTGTATCCTTGCATCCTTTATGATCTCAACTTCTTTTTCTCCTGCTATCAAAAGAGCTGTTTCATAAGCCCTTGACAGAGGTGATGAAAATACTTCATCAAAATTTATATTTTTCAGTGCAGCTCCCGTTTCTTTTGCAAGTTCTCTTCCGTAATCGTTCAGTTTTATATCTGTCTGCCCCTGAAGCCTGTGCTCTTTGTTCAGATCAGTCTCTCCGTGTCGTATCAGATAAACCAGCATTTTTATCTCCATTCATTCTTTGTTATTCTTTTTCATACTTTATTGCTAAAGTATAACATAAAAAACCGATCTATATTAAAAGATCGGCCATTGTTCACAAAACTTTATTTTTTCATCCTCTTTTAAAACAGGGAAAGAATGAACCCTGCTGCAAGGATCAGTATTACTATTTTTATAAAATCGCCAAAGCCCTTTGGATTTTTAACACTCATAGCTTACCTCCATATATCCTGACAATATTTCATTACATCTCAAATATACATTGCTTCAACCATATTTTACTTCTGCGAAATGTCCTCGTCAATCGTTACCTTTTTGCAGCTGTATGCAGCTTTCAGCAGTATCCAATACAGAAGTCCTCCAAAAAGATAACAAGCCACATCCCATACATCTCTAACAGAACCCTCCTTATACAACGGCGCCAAAAGCTCCCATATAACACTTCCTC
>JAFXHN010000019.1 GCA_017536365.1 Bacillota bacterium
CTTTGTCAATTACTTTTTTATTACTTTTTTTCAACTATAAAAATATGTGTTTTCCAACGTTTTTTATTGTATTTACACTTCATTTATGTTATTCTAAATCCAATATTTTTACTTTTCAGTTAATAGTACCAACTTTACTCTTAACTGCGCAATTATTCTTTTTATATTTTAAGGAGGGAAAAATATGTTTGGTACAGTATGGTCATTGTTACCACCGGTAGTTGCCATCGTATTAGCACTCATTACCAGAGAAGTTTACAGTTCACTTTTCATAGGTATCCTCGTCGGTGCTCTTCTGGCAACATCATTTAATCCCCTTGCAGCTTTAGAAACCACTATAACAGACGGTTACTTTGCTGCTCTATCCGACACATGGAATATCGGTATCATCGTTTTCCTTGTTGTTCTTGGTATTATAGTTGCTCTTATCAACAAGTCCGGTGCTTCAAAAGCTTATGCGGACTGGGCAAGAAAAAGAATAAAAACAAGAAAAGGCGCTTTACTTTCTACATTTGTTCTCAGCTTGCTTTTAGGTATTGACGACTACTTCCACTGTCTTACAGTTGGTAGTGTAATGCTCCCTGTAAATGACTCTCACAACATATCCAGAGCCAGATTTGCTTATCAGATCGACGCTACTGCCGCTCCATTATGTATGATCTTCCCGATCTCTTCCTGGGCTGCTGCAGTATCCGGAATGGTAGAAGGTTATAACGGAATCGAATTATTTGTAAAAGCTATTCCTTACAACTTCTACTCCTTACTTACATTATTAATGGTATTCTTCCTGATCCTCACAGGTATGGATTACGGTCCAATGAGAAAACACGAAATGAATGCTATGAAGGGCGACCTCTTTACAACACCTGACCGTCCTTATGAAAACGCAGAAGACGCTGCGATCGAAAATCCAAGAGCGAAACTCATCGACTTGGTATTGCCGATCCTCATTCTTTTTGCAGCATGTACTATCGCACTTATCTACACAGGCGGATTCTTCAGCGGAGCTTCCTTCATCGACGCATTTGGCGGCTGCGATGCATCATACGGCTTAACTCTCGGATCAATAGTTGCTCTGATACTTGTCCTTATAATGTATCTCCCAAGAAAGATTTTATCTTTCAAAGAAGCTATGGACTGTATCCCTGTAGGTTTTAAAGCAATGGTTCCTGCTATACTCATCTTAGTATTTGCATTAACATTGAAGAACATGACTTCACTCCTCGGTTCAACCGAATTCGTTACAGCATTTGTTGAAGGCAATATCGGAAGCTTCGGATTCCTTCTTCCTCTTATCCTGTTTGGTCTTGCGATCCTTATCTCATTCTCAACAGGTACATCATGGGGAACATTCGGTATCCTTATCCCTATCGTAGTTGGTCTTGGCGGAGTATTATCAGAAACAATGCTCATCATCTCCATCTCAGCTTGTCTTGCTGGTGCTGTTTGCGGCGACCACTGCTCGCCAATTTCAGATACTACCATCATGGCATCTGCAGGTGCTAGATGTAACCACATCAATCACGTAGCAACTCAGCTCCCATACGCGCTTACAGTTGCTGCGGTATCCTGTGTAACATACGTTATCGCAGGTCTTACAGAAAGTATTATTTCACTCTTCATCGGTATCGCACTCATGCTTGCAACACTTGTTGCAATATACAAAATAACAACTAAAAAATCTCCGGATGAAGAACCTCAGCCTGAGGCATAAGTTTTAACAGCTAACATAAAATCGGTCGCATAAAGCGGCCGATTTTTTTATGTTCATCATTCATATTTACATTAAAAAAGGGATCCTTTCGGATCCCTGATTTATTTCTATAAGAACTGTCCTTCTAAAAGTTTTACGTATGTTTCGTAACGTTCTCTTGCGTTTCTTTCCGCTAAGCTGAACATTTCATTTGCCTTGTCAGGGAACTCTGTCTTGAGTGAAGAGTATCTGACCTGATTAAGGATAAAGTCTCTGAAGCTTTCTGAAGGTTCTTTTGAATCCATGATGAACGGATGTTTACCCTGTTCCTTAAGGCTTGGATTGAATCTGTATAAGTGCCAGTAACCGCAGTCAACAGCATCTCTGATGTTTTCCTGAGCTTTGTTCATGCCCTTCTTGAGACCATGGTTGATACATGGAGCATAGGCAATGATGATGGATGGACCGTCATAAAGTTCTGCTTCTGTTACAGCTTTAATGAACTGGTTGTAGTCAGAACCCATACCTACCTGAGCAACGTATACGTAGCCGTATGTCATTGCAATGAGGCCCAGATCCTTTTTCTTGATCTTCTTACCTGATGCTGCGAATTTAGCAACTGCAGCCGCAGGTGTAGCTTTAGATGCCTGACCGCCAGTGTTAGAGTATACTTCTGTGTCAAATACGAGGATGTTTACATTTTCACCAGAAGCTAAAATGTGGTCTAATCCGCCGTAACCGATATCGTAAGCCCAACCGTCACCGCCGAGGATCCAGAAAGATTTTTTAACAAGGTAATCTTTTCTCTTCATGATCTCTTCTGCAATAGCTCTTGCTTCAGGATCAGCAACAGGATAATCTTCTAAAACTTTTGCAAGCTTTCTGCTCGGCTCAACAGAACCGTCACCTTCGTCTCTTACCGCTGACCAAACCTTAAGGGCAACCTTAAGTTCGTTAGGGATCTGCATTTTAACAAGCTGGTCTGCAAGTTCACAGATTTTTTCTCTGATCTGACGGCTGGCAACTGCCATACCGAGACCGAACTCAGCATTATCTTCGAAGAGAGAGTTAGCCCATGCAGGACCTCTGCCTTCGTGGTTTGTTGTATATGGCATTGATGGAGCAGATGCACCCCAGATGGATGAACATCCTGTTGCATTTGCGATCATCATTCTTTCGCCGTAAAGCTGTGTTATAGCTTTGATATATGGAGTTTCACCGCAGCCTGCGCAAGCCCCTGAGAACTCGATGAGCGGCTGAGCAAACTGACTGCCTCTTACGGTCTTCTTGTTTACAAGATGATCCTTAGGTTTAACAGTCATTGCGAAATCCCATAAGTATTCTGTAGCTTCTTCCTGCATGATAGGAACCATGCTGAGAGCTTTGTTCTTTGCAGGACAAATATCTACGCAGTTTCCGCAGCCTGTGCAGTCAAGCGGAGAAGTTTCTACTCTGAAGTGGAGCTTATCAAGGCCTTTACCAAAGGCTTTGTTTGTTCTGAATGCTTCAGGAGCTTTTGCAAGTTCATCGTCATCCAGCAGGAACGGTCTGATCGCTGCATGCGGACATACGAAGGAACACTGGTTACACTGGATACATTCTTCAGGATCCCACTTAGGAACTGTGATGGCAATACCTCTCTTTTCGTAAGCGGATGTTCCCGGAGGGAATGTTCCGTCTTCTCTTCCTACGAATGAGCTTACAGGGAGTTTGTCGCCCTGCTGCTTGAGCATAGGCATCATGATGTTTTCAATAAATTCAGGAACTTCTGCTTTTACTTCTTCATCATCCGGAGCATCTTTCCATTCTTCAGGAAGGTCGATCTTAACAAGACCGGAAGCGCCTCTGTCGATAGCCGCGAAGTTCATGTTTATGATCTTTTCACCCTTCTTACCGTAAGAAGTGATTACAGCGTCCTTGAGATATGTTATTGCATCTTCTACAGGAATAACGTCTGCCAGCTTAAAGAATGCAGACTGCATGATCATATTGATCCTGTTTCCGAGACCGATCTCTCTGCCGATATTTGTAGCGTTTATAATATAGAAGTTGATGTCGTTCTGTGCAAGATATCTCTTTACTTTACCAGGAAGGTTTGCATTGAGTTCTTCCGGTGTCCAGATGCAGTTGAGTACGAAGGTTCCTCCCGGTTTGAGACCTTCAAGAACGTCGTATTCTTTGATATATGCCTGATGATGACAAGCAACGAATTCTGCTTCTTCTATAAGATATGTTGATTTGATAGGATCCTTACCGAATCTTAAATGGGATACTGTAAGACCGCCGGATTTCTTTGAGTCATATGCAAAGTAACCCTGTGCATAAAGGTCTGTGTTGTCCCCGATGATCTTGATAGCACTCTTGTTCGCACCTACTGTACCGTCTGAACCAAGACCCCAGAATTTACATCTGATCCTGTCTTCAGGAGCTGTTTTGATAGGTGTTGTGCAATCAAGAGATGTATATGTAACATCATCGTTGATACCGATAGTGAATCTGTCTTTAGGGCTGTCTGACATGATGTTCTTGTATACAGCCAGGATCTGCTGAGGAGTTGTATCCTTTGATCCCAGACCATATCTTCCGCCTACGATAACAGGAGCTTTTTTCTGACCGTAGAATACGGATTTAACATCCAGATAAAGAGGTTCGCCCGGTGAACCCGGTTCTTTTGTTCTGTCAAGAACAGCGATCTTTTTAACTGACCTAGGAACCACTTTGAGCAGGTGTTTTGCAGAGAACGGTCTGTAGAGTCTAACTTTGACCAAGCCCACTTTTTCGCCCTGTTCCATAAGTGTGTCGATAGTTTCTTCTATTGTTTCTGTTACAGAATCCATAGCAACGATCACGTATTCTGCTTTAGGATGTCCGTAATAATCGAAAGGCTTATACTTTCTTCCTGTAAGCTTTCCGATCTTCTTCATGTACTCTTCTACGATATCAGGCACGCTGTCGTAGAATCTGTTTGAAGACTCTCTTGCCTGGAAATAGATGTCAGGGTTCTGAGCTGTACCTCTTGTTACAGGTCTTTCAGGTGTAAGAGCGTTGTCTCTGAATGCCTGAACAGCGTCCATGTCTACCATTTTAGCAAGATCATCGTAATCGATAACTTCTATCTTCTGAATTTCGTGTGATGTTCTGAATCCGTCAAAGAAATGAAGGAAAGGAACTCTTGATTTGATCGCAGCCATATGAGCTACACCCGCAAGGTCCATTACTTCCTGAACAGAGCCTGATGCCAGCATAGCAAATCCTGTCTGTCTTGTTGACATTACGTCAGAGTGATCACCGAAAATATTCAGTGCGTGTGTTGAAATAGTTCTTGCACTGACATGCATTACTGCAGGGAGCAGTTCGCCGGCGATCTTATACATATTAGGTATCATAAGCAGCAATCCCTGAGATGCTGTAAATGTTGTTGTTAAAGCGCCTGCCGCCAGTGATCCGTGAAGAGCGCCTGCTGCGCCGCCTTCGGACTGCATTTCAACGACGGAAACTTCCTGTCCAAAAATATTCTTTCTTCCGTACGCTGACCACTCATCCACATTCTCAGCCATAACGGAAGACGGTGTTATCGGATAGATAGCAGCAACATCTGTAAAAGCATACGCTATATGAGCCGCAGCTGTGTTGCCGTCCATAGTTTTCATTTTCTTTCCCATTCTAACTCTCCTTTAAAATCGAAAACTCTTTTTATCATCGCGAGTATAAATTCCATTATAGCGGTATTATAGTGTTTTTTCAATCTTTATTTTACACTTTTCAAAAAAACATTCGATTTTATGGCATTTTTTCGAGCAAAAATAAAAGCGCCACTCCGGGCACCCCCAAAAAACCCGCAATTATTGCACTGAAAAAATTGATCGGCAAATGAAAACCCAAAAAATCCCCCAAAAAATTGATTATGATCAATGCGGCCCCTCCCAAAAGACTGTTGACAAAAAATTTCCCCAGCACTTTCAACGGAGCCAGCAAAAGATATCCTGCCAAGTATAACAAAGCTATCCCAAAACCATAAGCAAGGATCAATCCGATCTCATACTCCATTCCCATAGTATTCTCCTCCCGTTATATTGTGAACGGGGACCCGTCCCATATATATTAATGTAAGGGACAGAGTTTTATGCAAAAAAATAACCGGCACAGCCGGTATATTCTTTACAGTTCTTTTCGATTTTCCAAAGACTTTGAAATAGTGACTTCGTCAGCATATTCCAGATCTCCTCCCACAGGCAGTCCGTGAGCTATTCTGGATACTTTTATCCCCGCAGGCTTAAGCAGTCTTGCTATATACATTGCTGTCGCTTCACCTTCAATGGTAGGATTCGTAGCCAGGATCACTTCTTCTACGTCCTCCTGCTGCAGTCTCAATATCAAGGATCTCAGATTGATATCTTCCGGGCCGATGCCGTCCACAGGAGAGATGCATCCATGAAGAACATGATAACGCCCTTTGTATTCCTTTATCCTTTCCATAGCCGCTACATCTCGAGGGCTCTCCACTACGCATATATATTTAGTGTTTCTTTTATCGTCTTCGCAAATGCTGCAGGGGTCTTTATCTGTCAAATTCCCGCAAATGCTGCAGTATTTCATCTGATGCTTTGCATTCATCATAGCATCAGTAAGTCCTTTAACGTCTTCTTCCGGCATTGAAAGGATATGAAAAGCCAGTCTTTGAGCACTTTTCCCGCCTATACCCGGAAGAGAGTTGAGTTCTTCTATAAGCCTCATAAGAGGTTTTGCATATTGTGCCATTATTGATTTCCCCCTCTATTCCGTAATGGTGAGTTTATCTGCTCCCAAAAGTTCTTCAAGCCTTGCTTTAGTATCCTTCATATCTGATTTGATTTCAGAATTGTTCTTTGCTGCTGATGCCTGGATGCGGAGTTTCTTTCCGCTTAAAGTTTCTAGATGTTTTTCAAACACAGGGGCATTCTGCATCAGCATATTCTTCTTTAATTCCGAATTTGTTTCCAGAACAAGGCTGCTGCCCTGTATCCCCTTTGCATATACATCGTTTGCCAAAAGTTTAAGAGAAGCCCTTTCCTTGACTGCCAAAGCAAAAGCCTCTGCCCACAGCTTGTCTGCCCCTCCATCCTGTGCCTTCTTAGGCGCAGGCTTAGCGGCAGATGCCTCAGGTATCTCTTCTTTCTGAACCGGTATATATTCTGGTTCCTGCTCTGCCGGGATTTCCTTTTCAAAAACATGCGAAGCAGCCTCCGGAACCTCTTCTCGTTCTTTCTTTTCTATAAAGGCTCCGGAAGCTAATGCTGCTTCGATTTTTTCGATTCTCTGTATTATAGCTTCTTTTTCTTCGCTTAAAATTGGATTAGAAAGTTTTAACGCCGCCAATTCCAAAAGAGTTCTTGGCTGCGCAGAATAACGAGCTTTGTTCGCCGTAGACGAAAGCTCTGTTATGGCCGCAGATAAAAATCCCATTTCCATCTTCATGCCTTGAGCCTTAACTTTGTCTGCGTTTTCGCAGGACATATTCATAATGTCTTCGAGCTTGTCCGCAAACTTAGACATCATTAGGTTTCTGAAATGGAAGGTCCAGTCTCTGATGAACTGCCTTATATCCTTACCGTCCCGAGCTGCGCCTTCGATTATAACGAAAGCTCCGGCGGTATCTCCCTGCACCACCTTGTCTGTAAGCTCAAGGAACACTTCCTCTCCGGCGGTTCCTAATATCTCTACCACGTCTTTACGGTAAAGAGTTTTTTCTCCTGCAGGAAGGCACTGCTCCAGTATGCTGAGGGAATCCCTGACAGATCCGTCTCCGTTGGCAGCTATAAGAGAAAGGGCGCTTTCTTCATATATTATACCTTCTTCCTCACAGATCTCTCTGAGCTTCTCTTTTATCTGTGTTTCAGACACCCTTCTGAAATCAAGTCGGAGGCATCTGGACAGAATGGTGGCAGGAGGCTTATGAGGCTCTGTAGTTGCCAGGATAAAGATGACGTGCATAGGCGGCTCTTCCAAAGTCTTCAGCAGAGCATTGAAGGCTCCAGTTGAGAGCATATGGACTTCATCTATAATATATACTTTGCATAATCCCGCCGCAGGGGGATATTTTACGCTTTCTCTCAGCTCTCGGATATTGTCCACTCTGTTGTTGGAGGCTGCATCTATTTCGATAACATCGAAAAACACACCCTGCTGGATGCTCCTGCAGTTCTCGCACTCTCCGCAAGGTCTTTCTCCTTCGGACAGGCAGTTCACTCCTTTTGCAAATATCCTTGCAGCACTGGTTTTTCCTGTGCCTCTTGTCCCGCAGAACAGATAGGCATGTGCTGTATTTCCTATTTTTATCTGATTTTTCAGTATTTTTACTATATGATCCTGACCCACCATTTCTTCAAAGGTGCCGGGTCTGTATCTTCTGTAAAGAGCTGTATACATGAATCTCTTTCCCTCTCGATATGCGAATATTCTTTGTTTTTATGTAGTATATCATATTCTCTCATATCGGAGCAAGATAGGAGGGTCTCACTAGATTTTATTATACGGGATATAGTTTATTTAGTACCACTGC
>JAFXHN010000020.1 GCA_017536365.1 Bacillota bacterium
ACAAGCTTGACGTCAGGCTTTTTTCTGGCATCGATAGATTCCTTGGCGATGGTGATATCGCTGATCTTGATATCTCGTCTCTTAAGCTTCTTTTTTATAGCTTTCTCAAATATGCTGTGATCATCATCGATATTAAGTTTTATCTGATGTATCCTATATCTCATATCTTCCTGTCTTTTTTCTCAGTTTCATTATATGAACTTACTGTTCAATGATTTCGCTGCCTTGATTCCCGTTTCCCAAGCATTCTGAAGATTGAATCCTCCGCATGGCCCCTGCACATCAAGTACCTCTCCTGCAAAGTACAGGTTTTCCTGCTTCTGAGACTCCATGCTATCCATGTTTAATTCTTCTGTTGATATGCCTCCGGCTGTGCACTGAGCATCTTTCCATCCCTTCACACCTTTTACCGGAAGTCTCCAGTTCTTTATATCTTTTATATCGACTCTGGATGAAAGTTTTTCACTCAGTATACCAAATGAACTCTTTCTGCCCTCCAGTTCTTTTTCACTGAAGTCAGGTGCCAGATCAAGTTCAAGATTATATCTGCTGAGAGCCTTATCGAGGGGCTCTCCTTTTTCTGAAGTGATGTATATCGTCATGTTCATCACGCAGATACCTGAAATGCCATCTTCGTTGAACTGTATTTCTCCTGTTTCGGATGCTATAAGTTTCTCATCTTTAAAAAGGCTTACCTTTCCTTTAGCTCTGACGCCTTTGACATCCTTCATATCCCCGGTATTTATCCCTGTCAGGATAGGATATACCTTATTTACCGTATGTCCGAAAGATCTTGCAAGAGCATATCCATCTCCCGTAGTACCAAGCTGCGGAGCAGATTTACCCCCGGAAGCTACCAGCAGGGCTTTGCCTGAAAACGCTCTGCCCTTTGCATTTGATACCGTGAAATATCCATCCTCATATACGGCAGCCGAAGCTTCAAATCCTGTGATGATATCCGCGCCCTTATCTTCTGCAGCATCGAGCAGCACCTTTACTACATCTGCCGCCTGGTTCGAATATGGATAGTATCTTCCTTCAGGATCTGCATATGTCTCAAGTCCGAGAGACTTAAAAAAATCCAGAGCGATATCCTTACGGCTGCAGGCTTCGTTAGTTATATTACAACGACCGCCTCCTGTAGCCATGATCTTTCGCCCCGGAGTCTTGTTTTTTTCTAATATGCAAGTTTTTATTCCTTTATCGAGGGAAGCTGCAGCAGCAAGTCCTGCAGCTCCTCCGCCGATTATTATCACATCGTATTTAGTCATTGATCTTTACTCCCGCATAGAAAGTTTCAGGACTTCCCATTGCTGCAGTATTTCTTAAAAATTCTTCCGTTTCAGCTTCTTCTTTTTTTATCAATCTTTCTGCCACCTTTTCAGGTGTTTCTTCAGCTGCAGTGATCTTGACAGCTGAACGTTTTCTGTTATAGATCTTTATGTATGACTTCTTTTCATGCGGCATGTTGATACCAAGCTCAAGCACATTGACACCTTGTATCAGCATGAACATTCCCAGCAGGATAGCTGTGCTCAGCCAGCCGATCATAGGGTTTATGAAGCCGAATACGCCGATGAATACTGTCAGTATCCCTGTGATAAGCGTAGTTCTGAAATTTGTTTTTTTCTTTTCTTTGTTGATGTGTGTGCTGGCTTCTATTCGCAGTATTCCGGAAACTACTACCCAGATACCGAATACCATAGGAATGGCAGCATCCACTACCAGCTGGTTACAGAGGATCAATATCCCCAGTACCAGTGTTATCAATGCTTCCGTCAGGATCCAGCCGTTGTTGTCTCCCTTATTATGAAGCCCTCTTCCTATGAGATATGCGAGTGTATGGATGATACCGTTGAGCACCATTACGAGTCCGATCACAAAGGCCAAAACGAGGAATGTTTGTCCCGGATTCATGAAACAGAAAGCTGCTGTCAATATCATCAGTATACCACTTATGATGGTCAAAATTCTCATGCTGTAACTACTCCTTTTTCTATACTGTATTTACCGATCTTTGTCTACCAAATATCATCGAATTCTTTAGTCTGAAATCCCTCGTACTGTTCCAGCTGCTTGCTCATCTGCTTGTCTGCAAGCTTGAATATGATGCATACCGCACCTAAGATCAGTACTACTTTTCTTAAAAATCTGTTCAATTTTAAAAGCATAATCTTCCCCTTAATTTTTTACTACCATAGAGTATAACATAAAATGCGAAATAATCAAAAGGAGATTCTGTGTAGATTGCTATTAAATATGATATAATTATTTCCATAACGAATTGATTGAGAGGAACTCATGATGGACAGAGTTATACTCCACTGCGATATGAATGGTTTCTTCGCATCGGTGGAACTTCTTGACTACCCACATCTTAAAGATAAACCAATGGCTGTATGCGGTAATCCGGATAACCGCCACGGTATTATATTGGCTAAAAATGAACTTGCTAAGGCCTATGGTGTAGTTACAGCAGAGACTCTGTGGCAGGCGAGAAAGAAATGTCCCGACCTTCAGGTGGTCCCGCCTCATCATAGTAAATACAAGCATTACAGCAAGCTGATCAATGAGATTTACTTGAGATACACCGATATGGTAGAGC
>JAFXHN010000021.1 GCA_017536365.1 Bacillota bacterium
CATTTGGGTCTCGAAGGCGGTATAATGATAACTGCCAGTCATAATCCTAAAGAGTATAACGGATTTAAAGTGTATAACAAGTACGGAGCTCAGATGGTTCCGGAAGATATGAAGACTATCGCCAGAGAATTCAGAAACATCAAAGAATTCTCTCAGATCCATCCTTACGTAGGATATCTTAGACTAAATTCTATCCATCAGAAGATAGGTCTTTCAAACGACTATAAATTCAGAAATGCAATTGTAAAGGCTTCAGTATGTGATGATGTGGACTATGATACTCCTATAGTGTATTCTGCACTTCACGGAACGGGTATCGGCTGCGTCGATGAACTTCTCAAGGAAAGAGGCTTTAAAAAGGTTTCTTTCGTCAAGGAACAGATGAAGGCAGACGGAAGTTTCTCTACAGTTGATGTCCCTAATCCGGAGGATCCGAAATCTTTTGAAATGGCAATAGCACTGGCAAAAGAAAAGGATGCGGAAATAGTATTGCTGACAGATCCTGACTGTGACAGAGTAGGAGTGGCATTAAAGGATAAAGAGGGCGGATACAAGATCCTAACAGGAAATCAGGCAGGAGCGCTTCTCCTTGATTTTATAATCAGAAACAAGAAAGATATGCCTGAAAATCCTCTTATGGTGCAGACTATCGTTACAGGCACTCTTGGAAAAGAAATTGCTGAAAAAGCAGGTATTACAGTAAAAGAAACTCTCACAGGATTCAAGTATATAGGAGAAATAATGAATCAGTGTGATGAAAGCGGAGAATACAATTTTGTATTTGGATATGAAGAAAGCGGCGGATGCCTCTCCGGAACTCATGCAAGAGACAAGGACGGAGCAAATGCATGTATGCTTTTCGCTGAAATGGCAGGATGCTGCAGAAAAAACGGCACAACTATCCTCGACAGACTTGAAGAATTATATGCTGAGTACGGATGTTCTAAGGAATACACTTCAAGCGTGATGTTTGAGGGACTTGAAGGCATGGAAAAGATGGATGCTGTAATGGATAACGTGAGAAAGGCTGAGGTGGCTCTGCTTGCGGGAGAAGCGGTATCTGTAGTGGATTATCTTAACGATGAAACCGGTCTTCCTAAGGAAAATGCATTAAAGATCAGCTTTGCTGACGGTTCATTCGCAGCACTGAGACCTTCCGGAACAGAGCCGAAGCTCAAGGTTTATTACTTCGTTAAAGGTGAAAGCTTTGGAGCGGCGGATGCAAGAAAAGCAAAGATTCAGGAAGAACTTAAAGGTATTGCAGGACTTTAAAACCGGTAAAATAAGGGCAGCGCGCGGCTGCCCTTATTCTTTTGGTGGTCTTTCTCCGTAATATTGATAATATGTGGTTTCGATACGGCCGTTGTAGAGTTTTCTGCGACGGTCTGCTTTTTTGAATTTCAATGCTTTTTCAAGAGCCTTGTCAGCGGTTATGATGTATAAAGACAAGGTATTGTTTTTTGACATTTTATAGTTCAGGTCCCGATAGATCTGCTCGATATCCTTCTTTTCGCCTATCCTCTCTCCGTAAGGAGGATTGGTTATGATAATAGAGTAGTCATCCTGAATATCCAGTTTATCAAAAGGCTGTCTCCTGAAAACTATATCATCGCTCAGTCCTGCCTGCACTGCATTTACACGAGAAGCGGATACTGCTTTGCCATCGATATCAGAGCCGTAGATCTTAAGTTCTACATCTGAACGGATAGCTTTGAAGGCTTCGGCACGGGCTTTTTTCCAAACTTCCGGTTCTATCTGAGGCCATGTTTCTGAGACGAACTTTCTGGAAAGTCCCGGAGCGATGTTTTTTCCGATCATAGCTGCTTCGATAGGTATAGTTCCTGAACCGCAGAACGGATCTATAAGGACTCTGTCAGGATTCCAGAAACTGAGTTTTATCATTGCCGCCGCAAGAGTTTCTTTTATAGGAGCAGCAACATCAGCGGCTCTGTAGCCTCTTTTGTGAAGACCCGCGCCGGATGTGTCAATTGTTATGGTGGCAACGTCTTTGAGAAGGGTCATTTTTATGCTGTATAAGGGGCCGGTTTCCGCAAAGCGTTCCACGGGATAAGTTTCTTTTAATTTTTCAACTATAGCTTTTTTTATAATTTTCTGACAATCGGAAATACTGAAAAGTCTTGATTTGACGGAAGTTCCGTTGACTACGAATTTGCCGTCCATAGGTATCCATTCCTCCCATGGAAGAGCCTTAGTCTGCTCAAACAGTTCAGTAAAAGTTTCGGCGCGGAATTCTCCCATTTTGAGGAGGACTCTGTCTGCGCATCTGAGCCAGAGATTGCTTTTAGCTATAGCTTCTTCATTTCCGATGTAGGTGATTTTTGCATCTTCAGATCTGATTATCTCATATCCAAGATCCTGTATTTCTCTTTTGACAACAGCCTCAAGTCCAAAGGTAGCTGTTGCTATCAATTCTAATTTTGCCATATCGGGCTCATTTCGTGCTGTTATTCTAACATTATATAGGAAATCTTTGCAAGCAGTATTATTGACACCATTAAGAGCAAAATCTATAATTATTTAATAGCATCAATTAGTGAAAGGAAATTGAAATGATAATCAAGATTTATGACAAAGAGATCGAATTCGACAAGACAGATAAAATAGGTAAAGACATATTAGATATAATCGTTGAAGAGATAAAAGCTAAGGGTCAGGTCCTTAGCCATCTTATAGTTGACGGGAAAGAAGTTAAGAACGGTATCGTACTGTATCTTGCAGAGAATTTAAAGACTATCGAATGTGTTGAGGGCGTGGGCATAGATAAGATACAGCTCCCTATGGACAATGCAGCTATAGCAAAAGAAGCCATTGACGGTATCCTCAGGATGATAGATATACTTGCAGAGGACTTTAGGCTGGGAATATCAGCAAGGGGATGGCAGGAGTTTGAAGGTATGATAGAAACCATACTGTTCCTGGATAAAGCCACAAAGAGCACATTTACAATGTTTATAGATGCAGGAGTACCTGAAAAAACTTCAGCGTGGGATAAAGTTAGAAATGAATATATGAAACTGGGCAAGGTGCTTCCTGTACTTCAGGAAGTTCTTGACGGCGATGATACTGTTAAGGCAGGAAACATCATTCAGAATGACATCAAACCTATATTGGAAAAAACCGCCGGTCTTATAGGAAATCTTTTCCAGTAGCATAAAGGGGGAATGGGTATGGCTCATAATTACTTTAAATGGGCGGAAGTCGATCTGGATGCGCTTAAATGGAATATGGGACAGGTAAGAGCTCTTGTTGGAGAAGATGTGAAGATCGCGGCGGTGGTGAAAGCCAACGGATACGGTCACGGATCTTTGGAGATAATGGAATATCTTATAGATGCAGGGGCGGATATGATTGTAGTATCATCTGTCAATGAAGCCATAGAGATGAGAAAAAAATACAAAAAAGCCCAGACTTTAGTTTTGGGTTATACTCCGGATGAAAATGTTGATGAGGCGATAAGATACGGAGTGATCCAGACAGTCACTTCGGAAGCTCAGGCTGTAAAGCTGTCAGACACGGCAAATAAAATAGGTATGGGTGTCAGCTGTCACATCAAGATAGACACCGGGATGAATCGTATAGGATTCAAAGTAAATGAGGAGGCTGCAGATGCTGTTGCAAGGATCTCAGAACTGCCCGGGATCCACATCAACGGTATATTCTCTCATTTTGCCACTGCGGATGAAGCTGACAAGACCTTTATGAATCTTCAGTATGATCGTTTCTGCAGGATGATAGACATGCTGGATGAAAGAGGAGTAAAACCTCCAATAAAACATATTGCCAACAGTGCAGGGATAATAGATTTTCCTCAATGCTATATGGACATGGTCAGGAGCGGCATCATAACTTACGGGATATATCCGTCAAGAGAAGTGGAACGCAGCCGTATAAATCTGAAGCCGGCAATGTCTCTGAAATCACGCATATCACACATAAAGACAATGGATGAAGATGCGGGGATAAGTTATGGGCTTACTGAAAAAGTAAAAAGAGGAAGCATAATAGCGACTGTGCCGGTAGGATATGCAGACGGATATCCGAGGTCCCTGAGCGGTAAAGCTGATGTCCTGATAAACGGGAAAAGAGCTAAGATCAAAGGCAGAGTGTGCATGGACCAGCTTATGGTGGATATATCTCATATACCGGAAGCGATGGTCGGGGATGAAGTAGTTCTTATAGGCAAATATGGAAATGAAGAGGTTACTGTGGATGAACTGGCAGATATGGGGAATACTATATCCTATGAACTTTTATGCATGATAGGAAGAAGAGTTCCAAGAGTGTATATTAAAGACGGTAAAGAAATATTTGTAACAGATTATTTGGAGTAGAGAAAAGGGGAAACAGGAAATGTATTATAAACAAAAACTGGAGGAAGTGCTCGCTTCCTTGAAATGCACTGCGGAAGGTTTGAGTGCTGAAGAAGCTGCAAAACGACTTGAAGAAAACGGCAAAAATAAGCTGGAGGAAGCGGAGAAGGAATCTTTGCTTCACAGATTTGTAAAACAGCTTCTGGATCCGATGATAATAATCCTTATCGCTGCGGCAGTAGTATCGGGCATAACAGCAGTGTATGCCGGTGAAAGCTTTGCAGACGTCATAATTATCGCTGCGGTAGTAGTGATAAATGCTGTACTGGGTGTGTATCAGGAGAGCAAGGCGGAGAAGGCAATAGAGGCTTTGCAGGAGATGTCTTCATCTACCAGTAAGGTCCTTAGGTCGGGAAGTATAGTCCATGTCAAGAGTGAAGAACTTGTAGTTGGAGATGTGATAGTCCTTGAGGCCGGAGATGCTGTGCCTGCTGACTGCAGGATCTTGGAAAGCGCAAGCTTGAAATGTGAAGAATCCGCTCTCACGGGAGAAAGTGTTCCTGTAGATAAGTATGCTGGGAATCTCGCTGTAGAGGATGGAAAAGATGTGCCTCTCGGTGACAGAACAAATATGATGTATATGGGCTGCAGTGTAGTATACGGCAGAGGTACTGCTGTGATAACCGCTACCGGCATGGATACAGAGATGGGCAAGATCGCTGATGCTCTTCATCAGGCGAAAGAAGGTAAAACACCGCTTCAGATAAAGCTGGGACATTTAAGCAAGATACTGAGCTATGCAGTTATAGGTATATGTATATTCATATTTGGATTCAGCCTTATAAGAGCAGGAAGTCTGAGCGGAGCGGTAATAATAGATACCTTTATGGTAGCTGTCAGCTTGGCGGTGGCAGCAATACCTGAAGGACTGGCAACTGTGGTAACGATCGTTCTTTCTATCGGTGTTACCAACATGTCCAAGAGAAATGCAGTGATCAGAAAGCTTACTGCGGTGGAAACACTGGGATGTGCGCAAATAATATGCAGTGATAAGACAGGTACTCTTACACAGAATAAGATGACTGTTGTAGATCACTACGGAAGCAATGAGAATCTTTTGGCGGCATCAATGGCGCTTTGCAGTGATGCAGAGATAAATGACGACGGAAGCGTTGTGGGAGAACCTACAGAATGTGCATTAGTGAACTATGCGAATGAATTGTCTTTCAATAAAAAACAGCTCAAGCAGCAGATGCCAAGAGTTGGAGAAGCGCCGTTCGACAGCGACAGAAAAATGATGAGTACAGTTCATGAAAGCTCCGAAGGTTTGATCCAGTATACAAAGGGCGCGCCGGATGAGCTTCTGAAAAGATGTTCTTTCGTTTATAAAGACGGAAAAGCTGTTCCTATGACAGATGAACTCAAGGCGGAGATCCTTGGTGAAAATCAGAGGATGGCTGATAAAGCCCTCAGGGTTTTGGCGGCAGCTATGAGAAAATGGGACAGCATGCCTGAAAGTTTAGAACCGGGATTCCTTGAACAGGAACTTGTGTTTACCGGACTGGTAGGAATGATAGATCCGATAAGACCTGAAGTTCTGGTGGCTATAGATGAATGTAAATCTGCAGGCATAAGACCTATAATGATAACCGGCGACCATATCGATACAGCTGCGGCGATCGCTATGGAACTGGGCATAATCACAGATAAGAGTCAGGCTATAACAGGAAGCGCTCTCAGCGAGATAAGCGATGAAGAACTGAATCGAAGGATAACGGAATTCAGCGTTTACGCAAGAGTTCAGCCTGAGCATAAAGTGCGTATAGTAAATGCATGGAGAAATAACGGATACATCACAGCTATGACCGGTGACGGTGTAAACGATGCACCGAGCATCAAGAGCGCCGATATTGGTGTAGGCATGGGCATCACCGGAACAGACGTTACTAAAAATGTAGCGGATATGGTGCTGGCGGATGATAACTTTGCCACTATCGTAAATGCGGTGGAAGAAGGCAGAAGGATTTATGATAACATCAGAAAGTCCATACAGTTCCTTCTTGCATCCAATCTCAGTGAAGTAGTATGTATTTTCGTCGCTACTCTGATGGGATTTGTTATCCTTAAACCTGTGCATCTGTTATGGATCAATCTGATAACAGATACATTCCCGGCCCTTGCTCTCGGAATGGAAGAGGCTGAATCGGATATAATGAAGAGAAAGCCTAGAAACCCTAAAGAAAGCGTATTTGCCGGAGGTCTTGGATTTGACCTGATATATCAGGGCCTTGCGGTATCCGCCTTAGTGCTGTTCTCATATTTTGTGGGACATTTTATGGAATCCGGAGCCTGGGAGATCGCTCAGAGCGCAGACGGTATGACGATGGCATTCCTGACCCTCAGCTTGGTTGAGATTTTCCACAGCTTCAATATGAGAAGCCAAAGAAAGAGCCTGCTTACTCTCAAAAAACAGAACCTTGTACTTTGGGGCTCTGCTATAATGAGTTTCATACTCACAACAGCTGTAATATATGTTCCGTTCCTTGCAAATGCATTCAGCTTTGAGCATATCAGCATTTTAGAATATATCATCGCTATAGTTATTGCGTTTATGATAATTCCTATAGTAGAGCTGGTGAAGATGCTTCAGAGAAAAGCTGCAAAATAATAATAATCAATAAAAAACGTTAAAGCTTTGGGAGACCTGAGAGATCAGGTCTTCTTTTATGTTAACACAAGGGCGGGGAAATTATATCAAAGTGTTAAGCTGTTAACACAGAGGCGGAAAATTTGATGAGAGTGTTAAGAAATTTAACACAAAGACGGGGAATTCGATTAAAGTGTTAAGAAGTTTAACACAAAGGCAGGAAAATGACATCAAAGTGTTAAGCTGTTAACACAGAGGCGGAAAATTTGATGAGAGTGTTAAGAAATTTAACACAGAGGCAGGAAAATGATATCAAAGTGTTAAGCTGTTAGCACATAAGATCAAAATATTTAAAATGTGTTAAAACAACAACTCGACTACATAAATCATACTGAGTTTGGGAAATTCAGTTTCCTATGGCGGAACAGGCGTCTTGATGTCTCTCGCATAAGGCTTTTAAATTGGAGATTTTGATCATGACATTCTTTTATGATCATGTTGGGAGAATAAGGTTGACTTTAGCGACGTGAGGCAATAAAATGGAACGCGGTGTATTAATTAAATCTTTACATAGGAGGCATAAAAATGGAAAAGGTTAAAAAAGCAAACGGAAAAGCTCTGATACCTATTCTGGTATTTCTTGTGTTCTATATCGGCTGCGGTGTGTATTTTGAGTACATAAATCCGGTAGAAGGCGGTATGGGATTCTACGTAATGAGCGTAGTGGTAGCTTTCTGTATAGCTCTCTTTGTAGCATTTCTTCAGAACAGATCTCTCAGCTTTAATGAGAAAATCTCTGTTTGTGCGAAAGGCATAGGAGATGACAATATAACTATAATGTTATTCATATTCCTTTTGGCTGGTGCGTTTAGCGGTATCGCAAGTGCGGCAGGAGGAGCGGCAAGTGCGGCAAATCTTCTTTTGAGCGTGATACCGCCTGACTTTGCGGTGGCAGGTCTCTTTATCATTGCTTGTATTATTTCAATGGCCATGGGTACATCCTGCGGAACTATCACTGTATTGGTTCCTATTGCTGTTAACGTAGCGGCAACAGCTGACTTGAATCTTGCTCTTTGCGTAGGTTCTGTAGTTGGTGGCGCAATGTTCGGGGACAACCTTTCATTTATCTCAGATACAACTATCGCATCAACAAGAACTCAGGGCTGCGAAATGAAGGACAAGTTCAAGGAAAACTTCAAGATCGCGCTGCCGGCTGCGATAATAACTCTTGTTATCCTGATCGTTATTTCAATTTCCGGCGGTACTGCTGAGATCGGAACATTTGATTATAATATTTGGCAGGCACTTCCTTACTTCATTTTACTTATAGCTGCCATTTGCGGTGTGAACGTATTCATCGTTCTGGCAAGCGGTATAGCTATGTATTTTGTGATCGGTCTTGCAACAGGTTCACTTGATATCCCGGCAGCTCTCAGCTCAATGGGTTCAGGCACATCCGGAATGTTTGAAACAATGATCGTTACTATCCTTGTTGCATCTATCAGTGCTTTGGTAAGAGCTAACGGCGGATTCGAAGCGATCCTTAACTTCATCAGAAAGTATTTCAAAGGAAAGAAAGGCGGCCAGTTCGGTATCGCATTACTGGCTTCAGCTATGGATATTTCCACAGCGAACAACACTGTTGCTATCGTAGTAGCAGGTCCTATCGCTAAACAGATCAGTGAAGAATATGGATATACTCCGCAGAAATCTGCATCACTGCTGGACATTTTCACATGCGTATGGCAGGGCATCATTCCTTACGGCGCACAGCTTCTTATCGCATCAGGTCTTGCAGGCATTTCAGCGGTATCCATCATACCTTATCTGTTCTATCCATTCCTGCTTGCATTAAGTGCAATCGTATTTATTCTCTTCGTACCTGAAAAGAAAAAGAGTAAATAGGGCAGAACGAAAATAGTATAAAATAATGAACGGCATAGCGAGAGCTATGCCGTTTTCTGATATATAAAAACAAATGGGTTTTACTGATTGGTTCAGAGAACTCTTAATAAAACATATAGTTACATTATATAAGACTCTTAATAAGTGAGCTTGAGCCAAGTCTGTCTGCTCCGAGTTCAAGGAATTTAGCTGCGTCTTCAAAGGTTTTGATGCCGCCGGAGGCCTTGATCTTTACGTTTGTTCCATCAAGGCAGCGGGAAAACAGCTCTACGTCTTCGAAGGTGGCGTTTCCCGTACCGAATCCTGTAGAGGTCTTGATGTATTCGGCTCCGGCGGAGGCTACCGCCTTGCACATGAACATCTTTTCCTTTTCGGTCAGGAAACAGGTCTCAACTATAACTTTAAGGATCTTTTCTCCGCAGACTTCTTTTACCCGTCTTATTTCATCTTCCACATAGTCATATCTTCCGTCTTTGAGAAAAGCCACATTTATGACCATATCTATTTCCTTCGCACCCTCATCTATGGCCTGTTTAGCCTCTGCACATTTGATCTCTGTGGTATTGTATCCGTTCGGGAAGCCGATGACCGTGCAGACCGGAACAGCACCTTTCAGGTACTGAGCCGCCTCCTTTACATAAGCAGGAGGGATACACACAGAGGCCGCTCCGAAGTGCACAGCCTCATCGCAAATTGCCTTTATTTGGTCTATATCAGCGGTCTGAGAGAGTAAAGTATGGTCTATATGAGCCGTAATTTCAGATTTTTTTAACATTTTTTCACCTTTTTCTAATATATTTATATAAATTTGCTTTAAATATCAATACATATTGTATCACAAAAGGTCTGTGAACGGCATATGTAGTTGAAGCTTTTTTTGTGAAACAGCAAAAAACAAAGGGGTAAAAAACGCCGAAAATGCTCGAATATCTCCATTTTATGCCAGTTTTCAGATAGATGGAAAAATTTTACTGTACTTTTTTTCGGTTTGTGATATACTTTGTTAGTCACAAGCCATAACAGAGAGGAGTGGAAACACAAAATTGAGAAGGTACATTTCTGTATTCCTCGTTTTGATGATGTTCTTATCAACCGCTGTAGTAACTTATGCAGGGAGTAATATCCAAGTAAACACCTTAAACAGAGAAATAGTAGTCAACGGGGTAAACGTTGTAAACTATTGCACAGACTATCCGTATTTTGAATACGAATCAACTTTCTACGCACCGTTAGCAGAAGAAAACTGCAATATTCTGGGTCTGTCAATAGTACGCGAAGAACCTAATTCGATCGTTTTAAAGGAGATTACTCCGATCCAGGTGAATTACCAGAGTACTGAGGCTAAAGACAGCAATCTCACACTGTCTGCAGCTATTTCAGAAAAAACCGTGGAAATTCTCAAATCAAACGGGAACGGTGGTTATGACACCACAGTCCTGACAAGTGAAATCACCCAGGGAAAGCCTATCCTGGAATATAATGGAGTTGTGTATATTCCGTTGACTGAAAAAGTCATCGATGTGGCGCTTCAATGGGGAAAAATGTATGATGATTACACTGGTCTCTATCTCGGCACACTGGCGAGCAGAGACAACACTGTAGAGATTAATGAAGATGAATCTGCTTACAACAAGGCTCTTGCAGAATATATAATGAGCGTCAATCCGTCATACACTTTAGAATCAGCTACAGATTTGGTCTTTGTGATCAAGAAGTATGCAGATCTTTACGGTGTAGATGAAAAGCTCGTTATGGCAATGATCCAGACTGAAAGCACATTCAAAAACGTAACTTCCAGCGGAGGCGCGATCGGCATGATGCAGATCATGGGCTCAACAGGAAGAGCGTACGGCTTGTCAAAAGCCGACCTGCTTGATGTTGAAAAGAATATCAAATTCGGAACAGAGTACATCAGCAGACACATTGCTACCTTTGGAACTGTTGAAAAAGCATTGGTTGCATACAACCAGGGCGGGGCAGCGGTAAACAGAGGAAAAACATCATCCAGATACTCAAACGTAGTATTATCAAGGTACAATGCTATAGCAGCAGCTGCGGAAGGAAACTAAATGTCTTATAAGGTCAAACTGGAGATCTTCGAAGGTCCATTCGATCTTCTCGTATATCTTATCGAAACCTCAGAAATGAGCATATATGATATCAGGATCTCTGAGATAACCGAGCAGTATCTTGAATACATCAATGAGTATGAAAGCCGGGATATCGAGATCTCAGCGGAATTTCTTGTCCTGGCAGCGACTTTGATAGAGATCAAGTCCAAAATGCTTATTCCGGGGAACAGGGAAGTTCTCGGGGAACCGGAAACAGAAGATCCAAGAAAGGATCTTGTGGAAAAAATCATAGAATATAAGAAATTCAAAAAGGTAGCGGAACTTCTTGACATCAAAGAGGACAGTTACCTGAAACGCTGGTACAAGCCACAGGAAGACCTGGCAGACTACAATAATAACGGTGCATTTGATGTTCTTGTGGTTGAACCTGACAAATTTATCGAAACCTTCAAGCTCTTTTTAGAAAGAAGAAAAAAGGTGGAAGATATACAACGCCATTATGAAAAAAGCGCAAAGATCCGTGACAGAGTAGGAATTAAAGATAAAATTAAAGTGATTAAACAGTACCTGAAGGAAAGCGTAAAAATATCTTTCGGGGAGATTATGGCTGATTGTGAAGATACCTATGAAGTGGCGGTGACCTTTGTAGCTATGCTGGAAATGATGAAGTCGGGACAGATTATTGTTAAACAGAAGACAAGTTTTGGAGAAATACTTATTGAAGGGATTAACAAATGATGGATAGACAAATAATCAAATCAGCACTAGAGTCCATGCTTTTCGTATGGGGCGATCCTCTGGAAGCCAAAGCTGCGGCTAAGGTGTTTGAGGCTGACGAGGAATATATAATGGGTTGTCTGAAGGAACTTCAGGATGATTACGAAGGCCGTAGCGGTGGCATCGTAATACAAAGGTTCGGCAGCAGTTTTCAACTGTGTACCAGAGAAGAGAACAGAGATTTTATCGAAAAACTCTGCAATCCTGTAAAGGAAAGAAAGCTTTCTAAATCTGCTCTTGAGGTGCTTGCGGTAATAGCGTACAAGCAGCCGGTAACAAGAGGAGAGATCGAATCCATAAGAGGCGTGAGGTGCACTTACGTTTTGGAAGGACTTCAGCAGAAAGGTCTTATTGAAGAAGTGGGAAGATCGGAAGCTATCGGAAGACCGGTGCTTTACGGAACAACAGATCTGTTTTTAAGACATTTCGGTATAGAAAGCCTAAGTGAACTCCCGGACATAGAAACGGACGAGTTCATGACAGATAAGAACGAATAAATCAAGTTACGAAGAATAAAATATGACTGTAACGATAAGGAGAGTAGGATGAAAAAACTAATTCCAATTACAGTCATATTTTTATTTTTTGCCTTTATGGGTCAGTGTGTACCCACGATGCAGGTATTTGCTGAAAGTAGCCCGCCTCAAGTGTCGGCAGTTTCAGCTATTGTAATGGATGGGGCTACCGGAAGAATCCTGTACGAAAAAAACGGATACAGCAGACAGTTTCCCGCCAGCACAACAAAGATAATGACTTGTCTATTGGCTATAGAGTCAGGGCATCAGCCGGATGAAATAGTGAATATATCTGAGCGGGCGGCAAAAGAAGAAGGCTCTTCCATTTATATGGAAGCGGGAGAAAAGATCCGTTTTGAGGACTTGATATATGCTTTGATGCTAAGATCCGGAAATGATTCTGCAGTGGCGCTGGCAGAGCATATATCAGGTTCTGCGGAAGCCTTTGCAGAGGAGATGAATAAAAAAGCAGAAGAACTTGGGGCAAAAGATACCCATTTTGTTACTGTGAATGGGCTCCATGATGATGATCACTATACTACTGCATATGATATGGCTTTATTTGCAAGGGAAGCAATGAAGGATGAGTATTTCAGAGAAATCGTTGGATCTCAGAAATGGAACGCATCCAGAGATGTAGATAAATTCAACTTTTTTTACAACAAAAACAAGGTACTGTATCAGTATGAAGGCGGAAACGGCATTAAAATTGGGTACACTACGGCAGCGGGCAGGTGCCTGGTAGCATCTTCACAGAGAAATGGCATGGAGCTTATAGCGGTAGTGTTTTCCGCACCAGACTGGTTCAATGACACTTATAAATTAATGGACTATATATATGAAAATTACGAAGCGGAGACTCTTATAAAAGCTGAAGAGCCTTTGGCGGCGGTGAATATAGAAAATGGAGAGAAAGGCCATACCTGGCTCATGTCTGATCACGATATAGTTTATCCGAAAAAAATCGGAGAAGATGTAGATGTAAGTTTTAAAATAGAGTCGGATAAAAATATTTCAGCACCTATAAAAAGAGGGGCGTCTGCCGGAGGAATAACTGTATTCTATAACGGAGAAGAAGTAGGAAAGGATGAACTGGTATTCAGGGAAGATGTGGATGCGGACAATGATGAAGATAAAGGCATCATCAATAATTTTCTGTCTTTTATCACAAAAAAGGAATAGCGTAATATTCTGATATAAACGGATGAAAGGGGAAAAGATGATGTTCGAAAACCCTGTGTTTATGTGTATAGATGCCGGAGGAGAAAATTGTCCCTGCCGTTTGGCAGAAAGCGGAAACTGTATAGCCTGCGGAAGATTGTCGGGACAGGACTGTTCCGGATGCAGATGGCATGGAGTTTGTATATATAATGAATATATTCAGGGAGGAAAAAAGATAAAAAACAATAGGGAAGAAAAAGAAGTACCTATAGTTGAAATGGAAATATATGATGAGATATTGTATCTTGGTTTAAATGTAGGAAAAGGCTTTGCCATCAAATGCTATCCGGCAGGAACCTATGTTTTTTTGAGAAGTAAGGACAGGGAGCAGTTCTATAATGTACCTATATCTGTAATGAGGGCAGATATCGAAAAAGGAGTCATATACTTGCTTGTAAAATGTATTTCTTCTAAAACAAAGGCCCTTCAGGATGTAAAGGAAACGGTTGTGATAAGAGGTCCTTACAGAAATGGTGTGTTCGGTATAGATGAGCTGTATGCTTCTCTTAGAGATGCAGAAAGAGAAGGAAGAAGAGGAAAGATTTTGGCAATATCAAGGTCAGTAGGCATTGCTCCTGCGGAAAAGCTCATACAGGTGTTTGGAAATAAACATGATATTACTTTGATGGCGGACCTTTCCAACATGCGTCGCGGAATAATAGAAAAACACCTTAATGAAAAACCCGCCGCTTTTTCTGAACTGGATCTTACGGACGAAAAAAATATTAAAAAGATCCGTGATGAAATAGTCGGCGGAAGATATGACTTCATAGCAGTTTTTACGTCGGACTACTATATAAATCTGATAGGAGATCTAACAGAAGAGTTGAATTTTAGAGGCAGGATGGCTGTCAGCAATAATTTCAACATATGCTGCGGAGAAGGTATCTGCGGTGCCTGCAGTGTGGCAGGCAAGAACGGAGAGACTCTCAAAATGTGCAAATGCCGTCTTTCCGGCGAGGAGTCCATAAAAAGGAAAGTTATTTATAAATAATATCAAATATTCCTTGACTAAACCCAACTTATCGTGTAATATCTTTTTTGTGATATACGAAAACACGATATAGGGGTATAGCTCAGTTGGTAGAGCAGCGGTCTCCAAAACCGCGTGCCGAGGGTTCGAATCCTTCTGCCCCTGCCAAATAAACCTTGGAATTTCAACGATTCCAAGGTTTTTTAAAAATCTTAGACCGACAGTTCGTTTGTACCATCCTGTCGTTAAACAAAACCAGGACTGCTATTCATAATATTGTGATAATGGCGGCTTTGCGTTTTGCAAAGCCTTATGTTTTTTATGTGGCGGTTTTATGGTTTGTAAAACTGCTTTTTTATTGGAGAAACTTATGGATAATAATAACCTGCCTCAGACAAGTTGGCATTTTTCGCTGAAAGAATGGTTAAAGAAGGAAAAAAAAGAAACCCAGATCCTTTTGAGATGTATACCGGCAACGGTGGTTTCCCTATTTGTTGTCAGTGTTATCTGCATGAACCTTCTTGCTAACAAAACCCTTGTTCAGACCTATTGGATAGCATTGGACGGAGGGATCCTTATCTCCTGGTTGTCCTTCATGTGCATGGATATAATAACTAAATACTTCGGACCTAAGGCATCTACTAAGATCGCCGTATTGGCAGCATCAATAAACCTGCTTACATGTATGATCTTTTATATTGCAAGTATCATCCCGTCAAATGCCAGAGATTATTCTGCTCTGGATGAGACTTTAGGAGGGACTTGGTTTATACTTTTAAGCAGCACGATAGCATTTCTCTTGTCTGCATTAATAAATAATTTCATGAACTGGACTATAGGGAAGGCTTTCAAGAAGAATCCGGACGGGAAGCTGGCCTTTGCTGCCAGATCATATATATCTACTTTTATTGGTCAGTTTTTGGACAATCTCATGTTTTCGGTAATGGTATTTATGTTCTTTGCACCGATATTCTGGGACGGATTTCATTGGACATTGTTGCAATGTGTGGCTTGTGCCTTAACAGGAGCCGTTGCAGAGGTTATAATGGAGATGATGTTCTTCCCTGCGGCATATAGGATAGTTACAGACTGGAAAAAACACAATGTGGGGCAGGAATACCTTGCTTATATAGAAGGAGGTAAATAGATGAAGATTTTGATAACAGGAACTTCCCAGGGCATTGGAAAAGCCATTGCGGAACGTTTTTTAAAAGAAGATCACATTGTATTGGGGATAGACAGGCAGGAAGCCCCGTTCCGGCATAATAACTATGTGCATTACAAAATGGATATAAGAGCCTATGACGATTTGCCGGACATAGAAGATGTAAATATACTTATCAACAATGCAGGAACTCAGAATGAGGATGACATTGATATAAATCTTAAAGCTCTGATCCACATAACTGAAAAATACGGAGTTCAGGATAAGATAAGTTCGATTTTAAATATTGGCTCTGCTAGTGCGCATACAGGAGCGGAATTCCCTGAATACTGCGCAAGTAAGGCGGGAATACTGGCTTATACTAAAAACGTTGCGCTGAGAGTAGCTAAGTACGGTGCTGTCTGCAACAGCATCGATCCCGGCGGAGTGGTAACACCTCTAAATGAGTGCGTGATAAAGGATCCTGAGCTTTGGGAAAAGATAATGGATGAGACACCTCTCAGAAGATGGGCTTCAGCGGAGGAAATAGCAGAATGGGCGTACTTTATGACCGTTACAAATAAATTCTGCACAGGTCAGAATATACTTATAGACGGCGGAGAAGCCATAAACTATAACTTTGTTTGGAAGGAGTAAGACCTAATGTTTTTTAAATCCATAGATAAAGAAGTAGAAAAATTTAGAGAAACTGAAGGAGCGGTCCTGCTGGATGTTCGCACACCAATGGAATATTCACAGGGTCATATACCGGGCAGTATAAATATTCCTCTTCAGGATATAGCAGCCGCGGAAACTGTTATTGAAGACAAAGAAACACCGATCTTTGTTTACTGTTATTCCGGTGCCAGAAGCGGCAGCGCTGCAGGATTTCTTGAAAAAAAGGGATACTGCAATGTAAATAATATTGGCGGTATTGCTTCATATACAGGAGAGGTAGAGTAGATGGAAAACAATATCAACAAGAAAGCAGATAAGATACTGCATGAACGTTTTAAAAGCGGAAAACTTGTAGCGCTGGCCACATGCCATGACGATATGTCTAGTGTAAGAGCAGTGAACGCATATTATGAAAATGAGTGCTTTTATATAATGACGGATGCAAGTTCCGGAAAGATGAGAGAACTGGAAATGAATACGAAAGTTGCTCTATGCGGGGAGCTTTTCAACGGTCATGGTGTGGCGGAAAACATAGGCCATGTTCTTAAAGAAGAGCATGCAGAACTAATGAAGACCTTAA
>JAFXHN010000022.1 GCA_017536365.1 Bacillota bacterium
ATATGCAGTTTCTATAAAGGATATCAGTCTTCCCCGCAGAAATTGCATAATAACGGAAGATCCCTGTTATCGTAGATCTCAGTAAGCTTAAACGCGATCTTATCGGCATCATGTCTTACATATCCCATCTTTATGTCTATGAAATCATCCTCTATTACTTTTATCCCGCGCTGTTCCAGAGCCTCTTTTTCTCCCGGTCTGAAGCAAACCTGTAAAGCCCCCTCTTCTCTGTATCTTGCAGCGGTTTCTTCATCTATCATGCGGTTATTCACAAGTACATGATCAAGTTTTGAACCTCTCATGTATTTTTCTATCTCTCTAACATGGTCTGCCGGAGAAAAACCGTCCGTCTCGCCTTTTTGAGTCATGACATTGCATACCAGTATTTTTATAGCATCGCTGTCTGTCAGTTCTTCGCCGATCCCGCCTACCAGTAAATTAGGGATAAGGCTGGTATACAGACTCCCCGGTCCTATTACTATTATATCTGCTTTGCGTATCGCCTTCCTTGCATCTTCAAGACACTGCACATTTGAAGGCTCAAGATAAACATCTTTTATCGTTCCTTCACCTGCAATAACAGTCTTTGGTATATTTGACTCGCCCCTTACTATGGTTCCTCCCGTAAGGTGTGCGCACAAAGTAACTTCCTGACAGGTCACCGGAATAACTCTTCCGCTTATTCTAAAGATATCATGGGCTTTTTCAAGACCCTTCTCAAAGCTTCCTGCCATCTTTGCAAGACCTGCAAGGATCAGATTTCCCATATTCTGTCCGGTCAGCATGCCCTCTTGAAAGCGATACTGCATAAGTTCTCCAAAATCGTTTTCCACATCTGCAAGAGCTAAAAGGCAGCTTCTCACATCTCCCGGAGGAAGCATTCCCAGATCCTCTCTGAGCATCCCGGATCCCCCGCCGTCATCTGCCATAGTTACAACAGCAGCCAGATTTCCGGTGATCCTTTTCATCCCTCTAAGGATAACTGACATTCCCGTTCCGCCGCCTATAACGGTGATACGGGGTCCTTCTCCGCAAAATAATTCTTTCATATTATCAATTCCCCCATATGGGCTATAAATCTCTGTGTATCAGATTGACTCTGTAGCCTTCGCTTTTAAATATTTCATAAAACTCATTGGCAACAGCCACAGATCTGTGCTGTCCCCCTGTACAGCCGAAACAAAGCACAAGATTGGATTTACCCTGTTTGCTGTAATGCGGGATCAAATCTGATATCATCTTATGAGCACTTTCTATAAAAGTTTTTGTCTCATCCCATTTAAGTACATAATCTCTCACTTTTCGGTTGTTCCCTGTGAGTTTTTTTAGACTTTTCAAATAAAAAGGATTTGGGATGAACCTCATGTCAAACAAATTGTCTGCGTCAAGAGGTATCCCGTATTTATATCCGAAAGACATTATGGTTATAGATATCTTTTTTCTCTTATCCACGTCTTCGTTTTCAAAAATATCACTCAACGACTGCCTGAGCTGATTTGGCTTCATGGTGCTGGTGTCGATTATAAAGTCAGAGATCTTTCTTATTTCCTGAAGTCTCTGTCTCTCTTTTATTATTCCCGAATGAACTCCTCCTTCTTTGCTCATAGGATGAGTCCTTCTGGTCTCTTTATATCTTCTGATGATAACTTCATCACTTGCTTCAAGGAAGAGGATCTGAAACTTGCTGCCGGCAGCTTTAAGTTCACTGATGCTGTTTACCAGATCATCAAAAAACTCCCCGCCCCTTATATCTATTACAAAGGCCGCTTTATCTATTTCTCCTGTTCCCATATCGGATAATTCTATAAACTGATTGATGAGCTTCGGCGGCATGTTGTCTATGCAGTAGAAACCCATATCTTCAAGTATTTTTATCGCATTACTCTTTCCTGCTCCGGACATTCCTGTAACTATAAGGGATCTCATGTTCTCACTCCTTCCTATTATATTTTCAATCAAAACTGTTTCTGCATGTTAAAGTAAATTAATTACTCTGCTTCTGTCCACGCCTGACTCATTAAGCCTTTCCACAGCTCTTTCGCAGTTTCCGACTTTATGAGGCACATGGGCATCGCTTCCTATAACAAATGTTACATCATATTCGGCAGACTCGGCTATTGTTTGTGCTGTGAGGAAAGGATGACTGTTGTTTATCTCCATCCAGACTCCTTTTTCTGCGCAGGCCTTCGCCACCTCTGCTATATAAATATCATACTTTGCTCCCGGGTGAGTTATAGCCAGCAGATCATTCTCATAAACTGCTTTCACCATAAGATCCGTGTTCTCCGCTTTTATCTTTGGAGTGCTTGTCCTGAAACTGTTCATAACAAGATTCTTGGCGTGGATCCCGAAGTCATGTCCCGGTTTTTCACCGAATGCTCCGTAATGATAGCCCGCCATAACGATATCAAACAGTTCCCATTCTTCATCTGTTATGTCCAATGCTCCGGATCTGTTGATAACATTTGCTTCTACCCCCAAAAGTATTTCTATTTCAGGATATTTATGCTTTATGCTTTCAATGTCCTTTCTCATCTCTTTTATCTTGGCCCTTTTGATACCGTAAGAGATATGTCCCGGGCCGTGATCTGAGATCGCTATCCTTGTAAGGCCTTTCTTCACAGCTACTTTAACATTGTCCTCAATGCTGCCTTTGCCGTGAGAATAAACCGTATGTGTATGGTAATCCCATTTTATCCTGTCCATCTTCTCTATTTTATGACTCTTACTTCGGGATGCAGCATGACCTGATACTTGTCATAAACAGTATTCTTGACAAGTTCTATCAGCTCAAGTATATCCGAAGCAGATGCCCCTCCTTTGTTTATAACGAAACCTGCATGAAGCTCAGAAACCTGTGCTCCTCCTATGCAGATCCCCTTTAATCCGCTGTCCTGAATGAGCTTTCCGGCAAAGTGACCCTCAGGTCTTTTAAATGTGCTGCCGGCGCTTGGATAGTTCAGCGGCTGTTTTTCTGTTCTCTTTTTAGAAAGATCCTGCATAACCGCAAGTATCTCTTCCTGATCTCCCTCTTCAAGTTCAAATACAGCTTCAAGAACTATACTTCCGTTTTTCTGAAAGATACTGTTTCTGTACTCAAATTCACAGTCTTCCACATTCATTGTGTAAACCTCCCCATCCTTGCTGAGGGCAGTAACTGTCTTGACCACATTTTTGAGTTCTCCGCCGTAGGCACCTGCATTCATCATTATGCCGCCTCCTACAGAACCCGGTATACCGCCGGCAAACTCAAGACCTGTAAGGGAGTATTCATAAGCTTTCTTCGAAAGATTAGAGAGCAGTACTCCTGACTGAGCTCTTAAACAGTTTCCTTCACGGAAGATCTCTCCCAAAAGCTTACCCATTTTAATTATTACGCCTTTATATCCTTCATCCAAAGCAATGACGTTGGTGCCGTTACCCAAAATATAGTAAGGGATACTTTCTGCTTTGCACACCTGTACAGCAGTTGAAATGTCTTCTGCAGATGACGGAAAAACCATGCACTCGCATGGTCCTCCTACTTTGAATGAAATATGTTCCTTAAGGGGAACATTTTTAAGGACTTTTTCTTCACCTAAGTGTTCAACCAATTTTTTATAAATCATAAAAATCCTCAATTCCGATTATTCTTTTTGAGCACTGTATGCAGTATGCTCATCATATGTTTCACAGAAATAATGGGAACCGTCTCCCGCTATCGAAGTCTGATAGTAGAAATACGCAGTGTCTGCAGGATAAAGAGCCGCATCTATACAGGAAACTCCCGGCGATGCAATAGGTCCTACAGGAAGCCCACTATATTTATATGTGTTATATGGTGAATCTATTTCAAGGTCTGAGAACAAAAGCCTGTCCTTCTGCTCTCCGAGCGCATACTGTACGGTAGCATCTATCTGCAGGAGCATTCCCGCTTCAAGCCTGTTATATATTACATCTGCAATAACAGGTCTTTCGCTGTCCACTCTGGCTTCTCTTTCCACAAGAGATGCAAGTGTAACGATTTCTTTAACAGTCATCCCAAGTTCATCGGCCCTCGCCTGTCTGTCGTCGGTCCAGATCTTATCAAACTCTGCCAGCATAGTGGTGATCAGCATTTCAGATGTGCTGTTATTATCAAAATAGTAAGTTTCAGGATACAAGAATCCTTCTACCTGTGTATAGTCTGTTCCCGCAGGTATATAGTCATACGGCATCTGCATTGACGCTGCAGTACCAAGGAAATCATCCTTTGTCACTATACCTTCCTTTTCAAGGAGTTCTCCTATCTGCACCACGGTATATCCTTCAGGTATGGTAACCACCACAGTATTTGCCATCATATCGCCTTTGATAAGCTCTTCCAAAATATCAGAATAAGTAACTTTGCCCGGTCCGAAGGTATAATCTCCCGGTTTCAGATCTGCAGCAGCATTGCTCATTCTTATATACAGTTCAAAAGAGATCTCGTTCATAATAAGGTCATTTTCCATCAGTACACTTGTTATGGCTTTAGCTGAGCTTCCTTCAGGAATAGTTATGCTGACTTCTCCATCCAGATTCGTGCTTCGTGTACCGCCGAATGCATAAAAACCTGCACCCGCAACAAGCAGGATCAATATAATGAGTATAATGATCAATGGTTTTTTACTTTTCTTCTTCTTTTCTTCATACCTTGCCATGACTGATCTCCTAACATTTCAATTAATACTTTAGTCCCTTCCCCGATGTTAAATTTCCCTGAGGATAAGATCCTCCCAGGTTTCTCTTCTTACGGATAACCTTGCCTTACCGTCTTTAAGCATTACCATGGCAGGTCTTGGTATCCTGTTGTAATTGCTGGCCATAGAATAGTTGTATGCACCTGTTGTGAATACGCAGAGGATATCTCCGCTCTCCAGATCTTCAGCCAGTTCTGTTTTTTCTATAAGAACATCTCCGCTTTCACAGCATTTGCCTACTACGGAAACTGTTTTGTTCGCTTTGCTTGCAGCTTTATTTGCCACAACAGACTCATATTCCGCCTGATAAAGGATTGGTCTTGGATTGTCCGGCATACCGCCGTCCACAGCAACATAAGTCTTGATATCAGGTATTGTCTTAATGCTTCCCACAGTGTAAAGTGTGATGCCTGCATTTCCCACTATCCATCTTCCCGGCTCTATATATACCATAGGAAGTTCGAAGCCGTTTTCTTCACAGAATCTATTGATCTTTCCCATCATACCGTCTGTAAAGTCTTCTAATCTTACGGTTTCCTCTCCGTCCACATATCTGACTCCAAATCCGCCCCCAAGATTAAGCTCTTTGGTAACAAAGCCAAGTTCTTCTCTTACATCTTTTACGAGACCGAGGATTATGTCCATAGCCATAAGATGAGCTTCATTGTCCATAAGCTGTGAACCTACATGGAAGTGAAATCCTTTCAGATCTATATTTGCCGCATCCAGCGCGTATTTAATCACTTCATTTCTGTCTTCTTTTTTCAGTGAGATACCGAATTTTGAATCGATGTTTCCTGTTGATATGAACTTGTGTGTGTGGCTGTCCACTCCCGGTGTTATCCTGATCTGTATAGATGCTGTTTTTTCCAATTCGGCAGCTGTTTTGTTTACAAGAACAAGTTCATAAAGATTATCCACAACAAATCTTCCTATGTTGTTTTCAAGAGCAAACTTTATCTCCTCTTTTGTCTTATTGTTTCCGTGGAATACCATCTTCTGAGGATCCGCGCCCGCTTTTAAAGCAGCATATATCTCACCACCGGATACTGTATCCAGACCAAGACCTTCTCTTGTTACTATCCTGCATACATCGATAGTCTGCAGAGCTTTGCTGGCATATACAGCAGTTGCATTAGGATACTTATCCATAAATGCACTCTTTATTTCTCTGCATCTTTCCACTATATAGTTTTCGTCTACTACGTACAGAGGTGTCCCATACTCCTCCGCCAGTTTTACTGTATCCGCTCCTCCGAATACCAAATGTCCATCTCTGTTTACTTCAATCTCTCTCATAATTTTCTCTTATTCCTTCCTTCGGCGTTCAATACGCCTTTCTACTCATTAAAATGACTGCATATCCCGGTCAATGTACATTGCTCACATTCCGGCCTTCTTGCTTTACATACCAGCCTTCCGTGCCATATCAGAGCATGGTGCATATCTATCCAGGATCCTCTCGGCAGTTTTTCCATAAGACCCAGTTCGGTTTTAAGCACATCTTTTTCATTTACTATGCCGATCCTGTTGGATACTCTGAAAACATGGGTATCCACCGGTATAGCCGGTATCCCCCATCCAACAGCCAGGACTACATTGGCAGTCTTTCTGCCCACCCCCGGGAGCTGTACAAGTTCGTCAAAATCATCAGGCACTTCACCTTCATACTTTTCCACCAGCATCCTTGAAGCCGCCACGATGTTTCTTGCTTTTGTCTTATACATTCCGATACGTCTTATGTAATTCTCTATCTCCTCCGGCTCAGCCTCAGCTAAAGCAAAGGCATCCGGATAATCTCTGAATAAAGCAGGTGTTACTACATTCACCTGTTTATCTGTTGTCTGAGCTGAAAGAGCTACCGCGATAAGCAGCTGAAAAGTGCTTCCGAAATCCAAAGCACATTCCGGCGCCGGATAGGCTTTTTTCATCTCAGCCACGAGCTTTTCTGTATGTTCTTCTGTCCAGATCATAGCTTTACTGTCTGTCTTTAAAGTTCTTAAGAAGATGATCGTTGAGTCTTCTCTTAGATTTTGCTACTTCTTCAGGGCTCCATTCCTGGATACCTTTTCCTGATTTGAATCCAAGATCTCCGCCTTCCACGCAGTCTTTAAGGATATGTGAAGGCTCTGTTGATGAGGCAAGATGCTTGAGCAGATAGGTCTGGATAGACAGGCTCAGATCTGTTCCTACCATATCAGCATGTTCCATAGGTCCAAGCACAGGAGTCCTCATGCCGAATCCGTATTTTACAGCCTCATCTACAGTTGCAGCATCAGCTATACCGTTTTCAACTATGTACAATGCTTCTCTGAGAAGTGCATGCTGGAGTCTGTTTCCGATGAATCCCGGTACGTCCTTGTTTACCTTAACAGGTCTCTTTCCCGCAGCCTTGAGGAAATCGTATACACTGTCCACAACTTCATCTGAAGTGTCTTCTGTTCTGATGATCTCAACCAGAGGGATCAGAAATGCAGGGTTCCAGAAATGTGTGCCTACTATCCTGTGTCTGTGAACGGATTTAGATGCTATTTCTGTAATACTCATTACTGATGTGTTTGTAGCAAGGATAACATTTTCAGGGCATATCTCATCAAGCTCTTTGAAAAGATCCTGCTTAATCTGCATATCTTCGATAACGCATTCAAAAATCAGATCCGCATCTTTTACAGCTTCGTTTATATCATAAATGATCTTGATGTTTTTCTTAATTATTTCACCTTCTTCTACTGTCATACAGTCGTTTTCGATCATGTCTTTGATATTTCTATCTATATTTTCAACCGCATAATCTTCTTCAAACTGAGCTCTTGCTCTGAGGATGACATTGCATCCTTTCTGTGCAAACTGTATTCCTATTCCGCTTCCCATCATTCCGGGTCCGAAGATCGTTATGTTTTTGATTTCTCTTGACACTTCTTTTGTCCTCCTTTATCAGTTTATCATTCTGAGCTTCGCCAAAAGCTTGTATATTTTTTCTCCCTTTGGAAGAGTCTTTATTTCTTCAGGAAGTATAGTCTTTGTTTTGATCAAAGACACTCCGTATACAACTACCGCCGCCCCAATTGCCGCAACAGTTATTATCCTGCTTTCAATGAAAGCTCCGATACCGTAGTTTATGATTATTACAGCCGCTGCCATAAGTCCCCCGCAGATAAGAGGTTTCACTGCTGCCAGCCTCAAATCGTGGGCAGTGTCTTCCGTTCTCTTAACAAAATACATATTCACGAGAGCCACAGTAAGCAGACCAACAGAAGTTCCTATAGCTGCTCCCGATACATTCAGGAAACTTACACCTATAAGCAGATAAGATACTATATATTTTACTGCAGCGCCGACAGCTATCCCCACTACAGAAAGCATCGGTCTGCCGAGCCCCTGAAGTATCCCTGCCATAGCCTGCGCCACACAGATGAACACGACACCCGCTCCCAGCCAGAACAGGCAGGATACCGCTGCATCCGCGCCCTCCGCCTGCATCGGATATATAAGGTCGATTATAGGTCCTGCAATTATCATCAGTCCCAAAGAACAAGGTACACCTATAATAAACGCAGTCCTGAGTCCCAGTCTTATATTCTGATCCATAAACGGCTTGTCTCCCACGCTTTTGGCTGCAGCAATTGCCGGGACCAAACTAAGGGACACCGCCAAGGCCAAAGCCTGAGGAATGTTTATGATAGGACCGGCGTAACCTGAAAGCTGTCCGTAAAGGGCATTCGCTTCTGCTGAAGTAAATCCCACATCCTGAAGTCTCCTCATTACTACCAGTAGATCCATAAGATTCATTATAGGGAAGATAGAAACCCCTATAGTTATAGGGACCGCTATCCCTGCAAGTTTTTTAAGTATAGTGCCTTTTGATTCCGGAATAAAGCCTTCCGTATTTCCGCCTTCAAAAGGCAGGCTCTTGTCTCTCTTTGCGATCATATACACAAAGAAAATAAATAATGTTCCGAAAACAGGTCCTATACTTCCGGCTCCCGATGCTCCTGCCGCGGCATACTCTATCCCTGAAGGCACCAGTACTACAGCCAATGTCAATCCTACAGCTACTCGGACCACCTGTTCAGTAAGCTGAGAACCGGCTGTAGGTCCCATGACCTGATAGCCCTGAAAATATCCTCTGAACACAGCCATTATCGGTACGAATAAAAGCGCCGGCGCAATAGCTATCATGGCATAATATGCGCCCGGATCTCCAAAGTAATTAACGATAGCTTCTGCTCCCAAAAATACAGCAAGAGATGTCACTATACCTATTATTATCATCAGTATGAATGATATCTTAAATATACGATGCGCCTCTGAATAGTTCCTCTGTGCTATCCTTTCTGACGTCATCTTTGATATAGCCGCAGGCGCCCCGTTTGTGGAAAACACCAGCAGAAAAATGTATATCGGGTAGGCTGTCTGAAAATATCCCATACCTTCTTCGCCGATTATATTGGCAAGAGGGATCCTGAATACAGCCCCCAAGATTTGAACAAGAAGACCTGCTATACCGAGTATAGCCGCACCCTTGATAAATGTTTTTCCATTCATCTTCCCAAGCCTCTCTTTTGTATAAATTCATATTCATAATATTATATCAAAAAAAACCGGCGAGTTAAACCCGCCGGATACATTTACTTCAATTCTTTTTCAACAGCCCTGCCCTGTTTCATAGATTCTTTTACATCTATGATACGCTGATTCGAACTCCCTCTGAAAGGAAGTGCCAAACTCCTCTTTTCCAGTTCAAACCTGCCGTCTATAAGAATATCGCATTTATTCAAAAGTTCTGTGACTTTAGGATTTTTTGTGCCCATTTCAAGCAGTTCTTCAAATGTATATCCGCTGTAAGAGATTATGTCCAGTCCCATAGCCAAGATGTCATCTGCAAGGATGCAAAGTTCTTCCGGCTGGCAAAAAGGTTCTCCTCCACTGAAGGTAACACCTTTAAGCAAAGGGTCCTTCTTTATCTCCTCTATCAGCTTATCTGTGGAGCACATATTTCCTCCGTCAAAATCATGAGTCTGAGGGTTGTGACATCCTTCACATCTGTGCGGGCAGCCCTGGCAGAACACCACGAATCGCATTCCGGGTCCGTCTACTATAGATTCTCTTATTATCCCTGATATTCTCAGTTCAGCTCCCATTTTTTCACCTTCTGTTTCTTTATAAGTCTTATCTGGTTATTGCGTCGTTGATCATGAAATCCAGCACTTCTTCGATCTGAATGCCTTTTCCTTCCATCATAAGAGGGAATCTGCTGTATGTTGTGAAGCCCGGCATAGTATTTACCTCGTTAAGATAAATTTCGTTGTCCTTTGTAACGAACATATCCACTCTTGCAAGGCCTTTGCATTCCATTACTTTATAAATAGCGACTGCTGTTTCCTTGATCTTTTCTCTGAATTCCTCAGGGTAAGCCGCCGGCATCCTGATGCTGGAATTCACGGAACCCTTTTCAGGATTTGCCTGAAGATGAGTATTGAGGAATCCGTATTCAAGAACGATCTCATCCACTTCACCGATAACCAGATTATCGCCTGTGCCCATAATTGAGCATCCGACTTCACTTCCTACTACCTTTTCTTCTATCTTGATCTTACTGCCGTATTTTGCCGCTTCTTCAACAGCCGCTTCGAATTCTTCTTTGTTCACAACTTCGGAAACTCCTATTGAAGATCCTGCACAGGCAGGTTTGATGAACAAAGGATATGTAAGCTCTTCAGCTCTCTTCATTATATCCTCAACTTTTTCTTTTCCGTCAGCCACGATGTATTTTGTTGTTTTTACACCGATGGTGGAAACTGTTCTGTGAGCGATATCCTTATCCATACCTATCGCAGAAGCGATAACGCCGCAGCCCACATAAGGAAGTCCTGTCAGTTCAAAAAGCCCCTGAAGACAGCCGTCCTCTCCTGTCCTTCCATGGATAACAGGGAAAAGTACATCCACTTTAGTGAATTTGTGTTCGCCATCCTTTATTTCAAGTATACCTTTTGCACTTCTGTCAGGAAGCAGTATTACTTTGCTGCAGTCGGAATCATTCTGCCATTCGTTTGTTATCACCTTATCGATATCCCCGTAGTATCTGTACCAGTCACCATCTTTTGTGATCCCTATAGGTATGATATCATATTTTTCTTTATCTAAATGTGTTATAACATTGTGTGCTGATTTGAGAGAAACAAGATATTCACTTGAGTATCCTCCGAAAATAACGGCCACTTTAAGTTTTTCCATAAAAACACCTCTCCTTTAAGAATAAAATCCAGGTCAATCATATTATTATATACAATTGACCCGGGTCTGTTGCTTCGCTAACGTTTAAAACATTGTCCTGTTACTCTGTTTCTTCCGGCATAGCGTGTTTTGTTCTGTCTTTTTCCTCTGCGATTTTAGCATCATTCCATCTTGTCATATCTCCAACAAGATATCCTGTTATCCTTCTGATCCTTTCGAATTTTTCTTCTTCGATCTCTTTTCTTCCGCAGCCCGGACAAACATCATCTATGATCCCATTATATCCGCAAATATGATCTCTGTCTACCGGATGATTGATGGAACCGTATCCTATGCCCGCTTCCTTCATGCATCTAACTACCTGTTCAAATGCATCGAGGTTATTTACAGGGTTTCCGTCAAGCTCAACATAGGTGATGTGGCCTGCGTTTGTAAGAGCGTGATAAGGAGCTTCCAGTTTGATCTTATCAAAGGCTGATATTCCGTATTTTACAGGGATATGGAAGGAGTTTGTATAATAATCCTTATCTGTTACTCCCGGTATTTCTCCGTATTTTTTCTTGTCTATCCTTACAAATCTTCCGGACAATCCTTCCGCAGGAGTTGCAAGAAGTGTATAGTTGAGTCCTGTTTTCTGACTTTCTTCATCAAGACGTTTTCTCATATATCCTATGATCTCAAGGCCCAGGTTCTGAGCTTCTTCAGTCTGACCGTGATGAGATCCTATGAGAGCTGTAAGACATTCCGCAAGGCCTATAAAACCTACGGATAATGTACCGTGTTTCAGTATTTCTTCAATGGTATCGTCATAAGAAAGTTTGTCTGAATCGATCCAGATGCCCTGTCCCATAAGGAACGGGAAGTTCTTAACTCTCTTTCCGCACTGGATAGCCATTCTTTCATTGAGCTGTTTGATGGCAAGATCTATTTTTCTGTCCAGATCATCAAAGAAAAGCTCAAGGTTTTTATGAGCGTTGATAGCTATCCTTGGAAGGTTTATGGATGTGAAACTCAGGTTTCCTCTTCCTGTTACTATTTCTCTTGAAGGATCGTGTACGTTTCCTATAACTCTTGTTCTGCAGCCCATATAAGCTACTTCTGTTTCAGGACGTCCTTCTTTGTAATATCTGAGGTTGTATGGCGCATCTATAAATGAGTAGTTCGGGAAAAGTCTTTCCGCAGAAACTCTAAGAGAGAGCTTGAACAGATCGTAGTTTGGATCTCCTTCATTGTAGTTGATGCCTTCCTTTACTTTGAATATCTGTATTGGGAATATAGGTGTCTCTCCGTTTCCCAGACCGCTTTCTGTTGCAAGAAGAAGGTTTTTCATTACCATTCTTCCTTCGTGAGAAGTATCCATACCGTAGTTTACAGAACTGAACGGTATCTGAGCTCCTGCTCTGGAATGCATTGTGTTAAGGTTGTGTATAAAAGCTTCCATAGCCTGATAAGTTTCTCTGTCGACTTCTTTCGCTGCGGTTCTTCCCACAAATCCCACGATCTTTTCAACCAGAGCTTCATCATCAACGTATTTTGAAATGACTTCTTTCTGGATCTTTTCTTCTTCCGCTCTGTCGGAAAGAGCCGGGATATAATCATATTCTTTTTCAAAGATATCCATTATCTCTTCTGCTTTGATCTTAGCTTCAGGCATATCGTAAAGGATATCAAAGCATTTTGCCAGGTTTGATTTAAAGAGTTTTTTGTAGCTCTTCTTAACGCCCTTGGCCATTGCATAATCAAAGTTAGGCACGCTCTGGCCGCCGTGCTGATCATTCTGATTAGACTGGATAGCTATACATGCAAGAGCTGCATAGCTCTGTATGGAATTAGGTTCTCTGAGGAATCCATGTCCTGTTGAAAAACCGTTGTCGAACAGCTTTTCCAGATCGATCTGACAGCAGGTCGTTGTAAGCGTATAGAAATCCATGTCATGGATATGGATATCCCCGTTTCTGTGCGCTTCCGAAACTTTCGGATCTATGATGAACATTTCATAGAACTGTTTAGCACTCTCAGAACCGTATTTGAGCATTGTGCCCATTGCTGTATCCCCGTCTATATTCGCATTTTCCCTTTTGACATCGCTGTCCTTCGCATCCTTAAATGTAAGGTTCTCAAGAGTCTTCATAAGTGAAGAATTCATTTCACGAACCTTGGATCTTGTTGATCTGTAAAGGATGAATTCTTTTGCTGTTCTTGCATGACCGGTCTCGATCAATATTTTTTCTACAGCATCCTGAATAAATTCTACTGATGGTTTTGATTCGTGGAGCTCGTTTTCAATGTATTCCACTACCTGTTTAGCCAGCTTTTCAGCTGTTGCTCTGTCCCTGCCTCCTGTAGCCTGAGCTGCCAGGAATATTGCTTCAGTTATTTTCTCTAATTCGAAGGGGACTTCCCTTCCATCCCTTTTAATAATACTTGTTATCATTCTTATGTTTTCCCTTCAACCAATATTTCTTGAAACTATTCAAGCCTGCAATTATAGCATTATAAAAATCATATATATTTATATGATAAATATATATGCCCATTTTCACGATGTCAAGGGACAACTACTTTACATAGTATTTCATTTATATTACAGCCCAATATATTGTATTTTTATTTATCTGTACAAATAGCTTTAACCATAGTAAAATATTGATGGATATGCTTGGTAATGTGTGATTTTCAACGAAATCCCGCACATTTTTTAAAGGCAGTCCACGGAAATATTTGCATATTATGAATAAAAAATCATTTATTGAAAGGCTTATAAAATGTTTAGACCACTACCACTTGTAAAAGGAGACAAGGTCGCTGTAATAGCTCCTGCTTCCTGCGCAAAAGAAAAAGAACTCCGAAACGCCGAGAAATCACTGGCACTTTTAGAACTTGAGCCTGTTTTTTATCCAAGCTGCACAGCGCAGCACGGCTACCTGGCAGGCAATGACGAGCAAAGACTTAAAGATCTTCACGATGCTTTTTCCGACGATTCCGTGAAAGCTGTTTTCTGTCTCAGAGGAGGATACGGCTGCGGAAGACTTCTTAAAAAAATCGACTTTGATCTCATATCCAAAAACCCAAAACTTTTTCTTGGATACAGCGACATTTCGGTAATACATATCGCTATTAATCAAATATGCGGAATGATGACCCTTCACGGCACTATGCCGTCCATAAACTGGGAAAGGAGCGATGAAGCAACCATCAAAGCTCTTAAAAAATGTCTCTTCGGTTTCCCTGAAGGAGAGGTTTCTAACCCTCCCGGAGAAGAAATGGGTTCTCTTGTGCCGGGCAAGGCCGAAGGCAGGATCATAGGAGGAAATCTTTCGCTGGTAGTTTCCACTTTAGGCTCCCCTTACGAGATCGATACCAAAGGCAAGATCCTGTATCTCGAAGATATTCAGGAAAAGCCTTATGCCATAGACCGTATGCTCACTGCCCTGTCTCTAAGCGGAAAGTTCGAGGATGCTGAAGGAATTATCCTTGGCCCTTTCATCGACTGCGAAGAAACGGAAGATACTCCTGCCCTGACAATACAGCAGGTTTTTGAAGAAGTAATAGTTCCTTACGGAAAACCTGCCATCACTAATTTCAGATGCGGCCACACCTATCCTCAAATCACCTTCCCTATGGGAGCAATGACCAGGATAGATGCAGACAAATGCACTATCGAATTTGTTGAAGGATAAAATCGGCGTTTTCCCTCAAAAAACAAACATACCCGAAAAGGGATCATATCCCTCTTCGGGTTTTTAAATTCAGCCTTTAATTATAAAAACAGCATTGCTCCGATTATAAACACAACACAGGCCGCCAAAAATATTTTTATAAACCACTTAAAACCTTTGTTGTCTGAGTACACGTCTATATCGTCATCCTCATCCTGAGAAAAATCCATTTCCGAATAGAACTCGTCTCCGATGATCTCTGCTTTCGCATCCAGGATTTCTTTAGCTTTCATGACTTCTGACGGCGGAACAAAAATATTCACACCGAAAGGAGTTGAATTGCCAAGGACTTCAAGGTAATCACCGGTGAAAATATGCTTTCTTACTGCCGGTATCCCTTCGCTTTTCAAAAGACCCATTATTATTTCTGCTTCGGTTATATCCTTTACGTTCACGAGAAACGCTTCATATTTTTCATCTGCTCTGTTCATAATTACACCTCAAAATTCACAACTCGCTTCCAATTGAAATTTTAACACAAATAAAAAAACTTGTACACAAGTATCGAATATTCCTTACTGGGCAATATATTCTACATAGAAAATTTATAGAGCGGAGGTCAAAATTGAAGGCATTTACCAGATTTTTATTTATAGCTGCATTTTTGTTTGCATGGCTGTATTTCTCATTTAAAGAGTATACCTCTTCCTCCACTGCTTTTGCACCCATAAATGTTTTCATTCTGCTGGCAACAGCGGTTATACCGGCGGCTTTTACGATCCTGTTTTTACTGGCAGGAAAACAAAAGTTCCGTTCGAAAGTGAAAGCTAAAACAGAAAAGGAGGATATATCATTGGACAGCGATTTTTTAACACGTTCCGTACCGCCAAACATTTCTTTTAAAGACATAGCGGGTCTTGAAGAAGTAAAAGAAGAATTATGGGAAGTAATAGACTTTCTTAAAGAACCTTATAAATATGAGAAAATGGGAGCAAAGCTCCCCAGAGGTGTATTATTTTACGGTCCTCCGGGTACCGGAAAGACTATGCTGGCCAAGGCTATGGCGAAGGAAGGAAATGCTTCCTTTCATTTTGCCAGCGGTTCGGAATTCGTAGAAAAATATGTGGGAGTGGGCGCCAAGAGAGTAAGGATACTGTTTGAAAAGGCTAAAAGGGAAGCTCCTTCCATAGTTTTTATAGACGAAATAGACGCTATAGGTGCGAAAAGGACCATAGACAGCAATAACGAAAAAGATCAGACTCTCAATCAGCTTTTGGTGGAAATGGATGGATTCAACACCCACGAATCGGTGATAGTCATCGCCGCCACGAACCGCTCGGATCTTCTTGACGAGGCTCTTGTCAGACCGGGGCGGTTCGACCGCCAGATATACATCGGCAACCCGGATCTGAAGGTCCGCGAAGAGATCCTGTCTGTTCATTTTAAAAATAAGCCTTTGGACACAGAGATCAAGATGAACAGCATTGCAAAGCGGACGCCGGGTATGTCCGGCGCTCATCTTGCGAATATCGCAAATGAGGCGGCGATCCTTGCTGTACGATTCAACAAAATGATCATAGGGGAAAAAGAAATCGACATGGCTATTGAAAAGGTACTTGCCGGGCCTGAGAGAAAGGGCTGTATCATCACGGATCTCGAAAAGAAAAAGATCGCTTTTCACGAGGCCGGGCATGCCTTAGTCTCAAAATATTTCGGACACGAAAGTGTTCCTAAGGTGTCCATAATCCCAAGAGGCAAAGCTTTGGGATACACTATGCAAGTACCTTCCGAGGACAGATACCTTATCACAGCTCAAGAGATGCAGGACAAAATAAAGGTGCTTTTCGGAGGCCGGGCAGCAGAACAGCTTATGTGGAACGAGCTTTCCAGCGGAGCGAAAGACGACTTAAAAAAAGCCAATGACCTGGCACGTCAAATGGTATGCGAGCTTGGAATGAGTTCTCTGGGAAACATCGTCTACGATCAACTCACATTTAAGGAAAATGCTGATAAGATCAATTCCGAGATAAGGCAGATCATAGATTCCTGCTACGAAAGCTCCCTTCAAATTTTAAAGAGTAATTCGGACGCTCTATCGGATATAGCTTCCGCTCTTATGGAAAAGGAAACTCTTCTGGAAGAAGAACTTGACGAGATCATTCAGCGAAGAGAAATTTCTCCACCAAACTTCGCATAACGTTCAAAGTTCAAGATGTCAAATCAACAAACAAACAATGTGCAAAACTTCCTGCATTAAAAAACAATTCTTCAAATAAACTATAAACCGTGCTGTGTACCAGTGCGGTTTTGCTTATATATCATGGAGCCTAACATAAACCGCTAAAAGCCAATACTTTTTTTAAAAAATTCAGCTGTTAACAAAAAGTCCTCAAAACCATAGATTGTGTTAGTTTTTTAATACATAATACTTTAAATCAAAGCTATGTGTTAATTTGTTATCACCAAATGCTCAAAATCAAAGCTTTGTGTTAATTCTCTTAACACTTGATCCTCAATTCAATGCTTTGTGTTAATTTGTTATCACCAAATGCTCAAAATCAAAGCTTTGTGTTAATTTGTTATCACCAATTGCTCAAAATCAAAGCTTTGTGTTAATTTTCTTAACACTTGATCCTCAATTCAATGCTTTGTGTTAATTTGTTATCACCAAATGCTCAAAATCAATGCTATGTGTTAAATCACTTAACACTTGATCCTCAATTCAATGCTTTGTGTTAATTTGTTATCACCAAATGCTCAAAATCAATGCTATGTGTTAAATCACTTAACACTTGTTGCCCAAATCAATGCTTTGTGTCAATTCACATGCTCAAGTTAGCTAAAAACTCTGTAGATTACAAAAAAGACCGCCCATATAATGATGCGACCCCAAAAGTTAAACCTTCTGGGGTCAGTTAACATACAGCGATCTCTTTTAACAGGATACCATCTTCATTATTAATTTGTGTTCTGATAATAGTAGATCTCTTTTACCAGATATATTATCTTTGCGGCTTCTCCTCTTGTGGCATTTCCAAGCGGATCGAAAGTTCCGTCAGTCCTTCCGGACATTATACCTTCGCTGACTACTTTCTTAATGGAAGGTACCGCCCATGAGCTCATCTTAGAATTATCAGGGAAATTCAAAGTTCTTTCCCCTTCTTCCCATGCCAGACCTTTGTAATTATAGTAATTGCACAGCATCACGCACATCTGCTCTCTGCTGACCTTTGCATCGGGAGCAAAGGTTCCGTCTCCCATGCCTTTCACTATACCGTTAGCAACGCCCCAGTTAACGCAGTTATAGTACCACGCATCCGGAGTCACATCTGTAAAACCTCCGTCTCTTCCGCCGATGCTCTGTCCGTCTATTTTTGCCAGCATATTCAGGAACTGTGCTCTTGTCAGCCCGGAATCCGGTTCGAAAGTAGTAGCAGTCATTCCGTTGAGGATCTTGTTCTGAGTAAGATCAAGGATATAATCTTTGGCCCAATGACCTTCCACATCTGTAAATCCGCCGGTATACTTCACAGTCACAGGGATAGTAACAGTCTTGTCTCTTAATGAAACAGTGATGTTTCCGGAATATTCGCCCTTCTGTTCAGTTGCCTTAAAGTATCCGTTCTGATCTATCGTGCCGATTTCCGGAGAACAGCCCCATTTAAACAGACTGTCTTTGTATAAAACCGGAACATTTCCGTATTTTACGCTTGTTACGTTGAAGTCATATGCTTCTCCCGGCGCAAATGACGCTGAAGATTTATTTACACTTACAGAAACATCGTCAACGATATTGACAACAGCTTTTCCTGAAACACTGCCGCTCTTTGCTGTCACAACAGCTTCTCCAGATGCATCCTTAGATGCAGTAAAGAGTCCTGATGCGCTTACGGTTCCATATGAAGATGAAACGCTGTAAGAAACGCTTCCCGGAAGTTCTGCTTTTTCATAAAGGCTGTTTACACCGTATGAACTGAGCTGAACGCTCATTCCGGGTATAAGAAGAGTTGTGTCCGGATATACAGCTATGCCGGAAGCCGTCTCATTTCCTACAGTTGTATACACTAAGAATATTCCGTTTGCAACACTTCGCGTAGAACCATCAGATGGACTGTTTACCAGCACAGCTGAATTGCTTATACCAGGTTCATCCCTTGCCACCATGGTGGTGGATCCGCCGCCGTCCATATTTACAACAGTTACACAGCCAAGGCTCATAAGATATTTTGCTGCATCCACCGCATTCATCCCTTTTGAAACACTGCTCTGTCTGCCATCTACTGCATAAAGTACAAGGGAACCATCAGCCTTGATACCTACGCAGGTCCTAGGATTAAGTGTTTTATCAGTTGTCCAAAGCTGGCCGTCATAAGCAAGTACATGGTATACACCCATTGCTTCTTTTGCAGAATTGATAGGAGAAGATGCATCTGTCGACACCTTCAGAGTTACTTCAGAACCCGGTACTATATTGCACATATCACCATATAATGCAGATGCACTGTTTGCAGACAGCACCAGCTGGTTATCTGCGATTTTCGTTGCTTTTGTTGACGGATTTACGGAAGTAACTTCCGCAGTTACTGCGCTGCCGATCTTAAGATCTGCTCTTGAGCTGTTTTTCACAGTAAGAACTACTTCAACGCAAGTTCCGCTTGTTTTTGTATTATCTGCATATCTGCTGTTAAAAACATGAAGTGCATTTGCCCCTCCATGAGGAACATTGAAAAATCCTATATTAGCTGTAGCAGACTCTACAGTGGTTTCTATAACAGTTTCTGTTTCCGGCCCTTCTTCTGTTCCTTCTTCAAGATCTGAGCCTTCAATTCCCTCTGCAGTTTCTTCATCGCCGTCCTCAACCGGGACTTCCACCTCAGTGTATACGTACTTCTCGAAATCCAGCGTATATTTTATATCCTGATCCGATACATATGCTTTTCCATTTTTATCAAAAGAAATGAGATATTCAGACTGATATCCTCCTGTATAAAGTATACCGTCGTGTATCACAGCTCCTTTCGGAGTACCTGAAGAAGTATCATACAGATCTCCGTTGATGCCCGCCACAACTTTATATCCCTCATTTGTAATGATATTTGACATGCTGCTCACAGTGTAGGTTTTTCTCACAAGACCATTGTATACGTATGGTCTTACCTTTCCCGAAGCCACATCCGCGTCTATAATGTGAGCGCTTACTATACCTCCGCTACTGTAATTCTTACCTATAAGCTTTGTGTAAGTGGTCCCGGGTCCTATGTTCTGATCCGATTTATAATGCACCTCTCCAAATCCATCAGCCAATGTAAACCCCGACAACAGAGTCGTCATGGCTAAAGCTATGATCATCACCATTGAAATTCTTTTTTTGTTCATATTAATCCCCTTTCAGTTTATGCCGCACTAAAATGCCTCTACCCATTATCCTTTTATCAATAATAACACCTAAGACCGGTCAAGAAATATCCGGACCGGCCTTTGATTATTTTGTTAAACTAAACAGCTGCCGCTGTTAAATAGCTTTTGTTTTGATTTCTTCCTGGAGCTTAGCAATGAATTCATCTACGTTGAATACTCCAAGTTCGCCTTCTTTTCCTGAACGAACTGAAATATTACCTTCTGTCGCTTCTTTTTCACCCACTACCAGCATATATGGAGTCTTTTCAAGCTGAGCCTGTCTGATCTTGTACCCGATCTTTTCGTTTCTGTCATCATACTCAACTCTGAGTCCTGCATCCTTGAATTTCTGAACGATGCTTTCTGCATATGGATGGAATTTTTCTGCGATAGGCATTACCTTAACCTGTACAGGTGCCAGCCAGAGCGGGAATCTTCCTGCAAAATGTTCTGTCAGGATACCTATAAATCTTTCGATACTTCCGAAGATAACTCTATGGATCATAACAGGTCTGTGTTTTTCTCCGTCACTGCCCACATATGTGAGATCAAATCTCTGAGGCATCTGCATGTCAAGCTGGATAGTACCGCACTGCCATGTTCTTCCGATGCAGTCTTCGAGATGGAAGTCAAGTTTAGGACCATAGAAAGCGCCGTCGCCTTCGTTGATGATGAAAGGAACTCCAACTGATTCCATAGCTTCTCTGAGACCTGTTTCTGCAGCTTCCCATTCTTCGTCTGTACCCATCGAATCTTCCGGTCTTGTTGAAAGTTCGATATGGTATTTGAATCCGAACATTGTGTAAATGTCATCAATGAATTTTACTACTCCGATAACTTCTTCCTTGATTTGTTCAGGAAGCATGAAGATATGAGCATCGTCCTGTGTGAATGTTCTAACTCTCATAAGACCATGAAGGGCTCCGGAAAGTTCATGTCTGTGAACCTGTCCCAGTTCACCCATTCTTACAGGAAGATCTCTGTATGAATGCATCTTTCTCTTGTATGCCAGCATAGATCCCGGGCAGTTCATAGGTTTGATAGCATAATCTTCTTCGTCTATCTTTGTGAAGTACATATTATCTTTGTAGTGATCCCAGTGTCCGGATGTTCTCCAAAGCTGTTCATTAAGGATCAGAGGAGTCTTGATCTCTGTATATCCTCTTTTAGCATGTTCTTCTCTCCAGAAGCTTTCAAGAGTATTTAAGATGACCATTCCCTTAGGCATGAAGAATGGGAATCCAGGACCTTCTTCAAGGATAGCAAAGAGATCCATTTCCTTGCCGATCTTTCTGTGGTCTCTCTTCTTAGCTTCTTCAAGTCTTTCGATATACTCGTCCAGCATCTTCTGTTTAGGGAAACATGTTCCGTAAATTCTCTGGAGCATTGGGTTCTTTTCGCTTCCTCTCCAGTAAGCGCCTGCAACGCTCATGAGCTTGACAGCTTTAACAGCACCTGTTGATGCAACGTGCGGACCTGCGCAAAGGTCTGTGAAGTCGCCCTGTTTGTAGAATGAAATAACTGCATCTTCAGGAAGATCCTGAACCAGTTCAACCTTGTAGTTCTGGCCCAGTTCTTCAAAGTATTTGATCGCTTCTTCTCTTGGAAGTTCAAATCTTTCCAAAGGAAGGTTAGCTGAGATGATCTTGTTCATTTCTTTTTCGATCTTTGCAAGGTCTGCATCTGTGAGACGATGTTCCATATCGAAATCATAATAGAATCCATTGTCGATAGCTGGGCCGATACCGAATTTTACATCCGGGAACAGTTTCTTAACGGCCTGTGCCATGATATGTGATGCTGTATGTCTGTATGTGTCTCTTGCTCTTTCGTCCTCAAACTTAAGGATCTCAAGTTCGCAGTCATTTTCTATAGGATAGCTCAAGGATTTTACTTCCCCGTCTACAACTCCCACGATAGCTTCTTTAGCCAATCCCTGGTGTATGGATTTTGCCACCTCAAGGATTGTTTTTCCGTTTTCCACTTCTCTTACGCTTCCGTCTTTCAGTGTTACTTTTACCATTTTTTCTCTCCTTAAAACAAAAAATAAACCCCGAATGCCAAAAACGACATTCGGGGCAGTTTACATTACTGCGGTTCCACCCGACTTTATACTTTTACATCTTTAACGGGATGCTCCGGCGTTTTTTTCAAAAACGCTGCTCCGAGATGGTTTTCAGTATGCTTCCCGTGAGCCATCTCAGCAGCCGGCTCTCTCTGTGACATTCCGCAGACCTACTCTTCTCTTCATTGCATTTATCAATATATTTATATCTTAGCTGTTAAATAATATTTGTCAACGTCAAAAGAACTATTTAGCTAAAATTTCATCGATTTTCTTAACTACTTCATCATAAAACTCGTCTCCCCAAATAAGCATTGGAGCAGACTTAGAAGTAAACTGTTTGTATGCCGCACAGCAGTTTGAGCAGCCCCCTACTACCATAAGACCGTCGTATTCTTTTTCTTCTTTTGCCAGTTCAAAATCCATTTTGCCTTCAAAATGCTTCTGCACTCTGTCAACGAAGTTTTTTCTTTCATATTTTGGATTACATCCGCCGCAATATCTGATACCTATCATTGAATACTCCTCATTTCACAAATATGCGTAGATTATATCATATTTAATGAAACTGTTCAACATTACATATCTTTAGCGTAGAGCTTTCTTTCAAGCTCTGTCAGGAGCCTTGTATTCTCTTCTTCAGCCTTCCTGTAAAGCTCTATCTTTTCAGGAGTGAATCTGCTCCACGCCAGTTCTGAGGCCTCCTCAAAATAAAGAGGTTTTCCTGTTATATACTCTGATATAAGCTTGCCTGTAATAGGTCCCAAAGCGATCCCGCTTCCTTCGTGTCCTGCCGCCATGTAAAAGCCCGGCACTTCTTCCACATTGGAAACTATCGGTAAATGATCCAGACAGAACGGACGCAGTCCGCCGAAAGATCTGATGCAATTTGTATTCTTCAGCATAGGGAAGAACCTAATGGCACGCTCCGCGACAGCTCGCATTATCCTGTATTCCGACTTGATGCTGTAGCCTCTGAAAAGTCTGCAGCCCCCTACCTGAGTGTTTCCGCTTGGAGCAGAAGATATGTTCAGGCACACATTATATGCATTTACCAGTTCACTGACAGGTCTCTGATATACAGAACTGTCCAGGAATTTTGCCAGGATATATCCGTATTCTATAAACTCTCTATTCTGAGTGATCTTTCCGCATTTCTCTGTAATAGTCAACAGTCCATATCTTGGTTCTATCGGAACATCTATACCTACCATTGCTCCGATAAAATTCGACCAGCATCCTGCAGCATTTACAACATGAGGCGCCCTCAAAGTTTCGCCTTTATCTGTCAGTATCCCCTGTACCGCTTTCGTATTTGGATCCTGAAGTATGTCCCTTACTTCCGTTCTCATATATACGTCCAAAAGCCCTGTTTTCTTTGCTTCGTACACGAAACCGAAAGCTACCTTGTGAGGGCAGACAGTGGTATCCTTTGGGATCCATAAAGCTCCCGCAAGATCTTTCGCTATAAGAGGTTCCAATTCCTGAAATTCTTTTGAATCTACTGCATACATTTCCAGACCCTGACTTCTCACCCGTGCCGCATGTTTCCTCGCTTCCTCCATCTCAAACTCGGTTTCGCACGCAATTATATACCCGGCAGGATCGCCCTTTCCGTCTCTCTCAAATTCAAAATCATAATCGAATTCTTTTTCCATCTCGAGATAAAGCTGCATGCTGTGATATGCCTGAAGCATATCTATTCCAGGCTGTTTTTCAGAGTAACCGATATGCCCGTCTGTATGACTGACAGTGCCGCTGGCTATGTCTCCTCTTTCCACTAACGCTGTTTTAAGTCCTTCTCTTGTGAGATAATACGCACAGGCGGTCCCCATGATCCCTCCGCCAATAACAATAACATCATAGTTCTTCATTCCACACCTCCGGCAAGATCCTGTTGTCGAGATATAACGTTCAAACTTCATTCATGTTATCAATGTGATCACTGATCAGGTCTGTGAAGCAGTATTATTTTTGCTTTAATTATACATTTACCATAAGATATTTCGCCATCCAAATACAGCAAAAATTCCCAACCAATCAGCACTTGTGGTGAGATCTTTATTGGCAGAAGCACAAAAAAGAACGACTCATACGAGTCGTCCTTTTATGTGATATGTTAATCTAAATTAGTCAACGATACCAGCTAATTTCTTAGCTAATTCTTTCTTCATTGGGATGTTGCCCTGTCTTGAGATCATGATTCTCTGAGCCTGTGGTGAACCTGCACCGTGGAGAGATTCTGTTCTGTAACCAACTGCAGCAGCGCCGAGGCAGAGGTTTTCGATGAATCTTAAGATTCTCTGTCTGTTTTCTACTGGAACGTCTGCATTACCAACGAAGTATTTCTGGCAGTATTCGCCAACTGTTAATCCGCTTACTGTAGGAACTTTAACGTCTGATGTGAAGTCAGCTTCTGATGGCATTGTTACTACGAGACCGCCAGCGATGTCTTCAGCTAATCTTACGATTTCGTAAGGGAATCTTGTTACGTTCTGCTTACATACGTTAGCGAGAAGGAGGTCGATCTGGTAGTTACCAGCTTTTGTCTGATGTCCTTCAGCTGAGCAAGCGATACCGCAGCAGAATAATGTTTCATTTAAGTGTGTCATTTCGATGAGCTTATCTTTTACGTGTGAAGCTTTCTGAGCGCCATTGTAATCAGCAGCAACTGCAGCAGCACCGATAAGAACGTCGCCAACGCCTACTTTACATCCGCCGTATGACTGTCTGTGGTAACCAGCAAATCTTTCTACGAGCATACCTGAGAAATCCCATTCGCCGCACATAAAGATTCTTTCATTTGGTACGAATACGTGGTCAAATACTACGAGAGCTTCCTGTCCGCCGAATTCTTTATTACCTGTGTCGATTCCTGTGCCTTCTTCGAGTTTTCTTGTGTCACATGACTGTCTTCCGTAGATCATGAATACGCCTTCTGCGTCTGACTGGATAGCAAATGATACTGCATAATCTTTGTCAGCTTCTGTCATTGAAATTGTAGGCATGATAAGGTGTTCGTGTGAGTTGATTGAACCTGTCTGGTGAGCTTTAGCACCGCATACTACGATACCGTCTTCTCTTCTTTCAACGATTCTTACGAATAAATCAGGATCCTTCTGGAGGTGTGGAGGAAGTCCTCTGTCACCCTTAGGGTCTGTCATAGCGCCGTCTACTACGAAGTCTTTTTCTTCGATGTATTCAACGTATTTTTTGAAGTTTTCATGATATTTTGTGCCGTATTTTTCGTCGATTTCATATGTAGTTGAGAATACAGCGTTGAATGCGTCCATACCTACGCATCTCTGGAAACATGAAGCTGTCTTCTGTCCGAGAAGTCTCTGCATCTTAACTTTTTTTCTAAGGTCATCTGTGCTCTGGTGAAGATGAGCAAATCTGTTGATCTTCTTACCTGTTAAGCATGATGTAGCTGTCATTAAATCTTCGTATTCAGGCTGCTGAGCAAGCTCATATGTCATAGCCATACAATTGATTGAAGGTCTGATGATTGGATCGTCAACCCAGTTTTCTACTTTTTTTCCGAATGAGTACACCTGAGTGTTGAGGGCTCTTAAGCTTTCGATGTACTGTTCTTTAGTCATTAATGCCATAATGAATCACTCCTTTAAATTTTTAAAAATTTATAACATATCGACAGCACATTCAGCTGCCGAATTATGCACATATTGATTATCTTTCGCCTCTCATGAGCTTTCTTGCCATCTCAATGAGATCATCGCTTACTGATGTATCGAGTTTAACATCCTTTACTTCTGCAACTTCTTCCATAAGGATCTCTTTAACGATCTCCTCAGTTGTCATCTGTGCAGAAGGGCATCCGCTGCAGGCGCCTGTCAAACGAACTGTGACTACGCCGTCTTCAAGCTTTGTCATAACAGCTCCGCCGGAATGTTCTCCAAGGATGGGATTAACTTTTTCAATAAGCGCTTTTTTGATTTGCTCTTCCATCATTGGCCTCCTGTATCGATTGATTTTGTGACAAAAAATCTAATTTTTCTCACACCACAAATTATTTTAACACCTATTAATGATTTAATCAAGATATAAAACAAATGATTTTAAGGATATGAAGGGATATGTTCCTAAGCTCTCGGGTGGGTCCTGTCATACACATCCTTAACTCTATTTTTGTTTACCATAAGATACACCTGAGTAGCAGCCGCGTCCTCATGTCCCAAAAGTTCCTGCAGAGACTTCAGGTCAGCTCCATTCTGAAGCATATGTACAGCAAAAGAATGACGCAGTATCTGCGGGGTTATCTTCTTGTCTATACCTGCCTTGTCAGCATAGTATTTAATGATCTTCCACAAGCCCTGACGGGTAAGCCTTGCTCCGCTGTAGTTTACGAAAAGCGCTTCCTCCCCGGAATCCTTTATAAATCCTTTCCTGCAGTTTGAGATATATTCCTGCATAGCTTTTTTACAGATACTTCCCATAGGGATAACCCTTCCCTTTGTATCTTCTGAACCGCAGGCCACGAATCCCATTTTCAGGTTGATGTCTGTTATGTCCATCTGCACTATCTCAGATACTCTCATGCCCGTAGCATACATCAGCTCCAATATAGCCTTATCCCTTTTGCCTTTTAAAGAATCATCAGGCTGCCCTAAAAGACATTCTACTTCATCGAGAGTCAGATACTGAGGAGCCTTTTTCTCTACCTTAGGGGTCTTCACCTTAGTGACCGGGTTGTCTGTTATATCTCCCCTTTTGATAAGGAAATTAAAAAAAGCCCTTACCGACGCCATCTTTCTGTTGATGGTAGCGGTAGTCCGGCCTTCCTTTTTTAAATAAAGGATGTATGAAATTATAGTTGCATTGTTCACATCTGTCAGTTTTTCGATCTGCTTGTCTCCAAGAAAACCGGCAAAGCCTCTTATATCTCTCCTGTATGCCTGAAGAGAATTTTTAGCCATCTTTTTTTCCTGAAAAAGATATGATTCAAACTCTGCAAATATAGTATCCATGATCCGCTCCGATTAAAATTAATTTACATAATGTGATAATATTATACCGCTATCATAAAAGTATTTCAACATTTTAAAAGGTTTTGTGACAAGAATTAGCAGTCTTTTACTCTTTTTTTCTTCATATTATAAAATATTTTACATTTTTTTCATATTATTCCCGACAACAAAGGATTTATAAAACCTTCAACTGCCGCCGCTACACATAATAACACCGCCGCAGGCACTGTTATTATCAAATATACTTTCAAATTATCCGCGTATATCTTACCTCTGTATCTTTTGTTTTTACATCTTATCACGCTCATCGCCATGCACAGTGTAAAGTATCCATATATCACAAAAAGAGGTATAAGGACCAGATTCTGAGGAAGCAATGCTGCACAGCATTCCGGCACCCCTTTTCCTGCACTGCCTTCCATAATAAGAGCTGAAGTAAACCCCAAAGCCATGCCTTTATATACTATAACAGCCAGTGCCGCCGGAAACAAAAACACGGTCACTCCTCCCACACTCATTATCAAAAGCAGGATACCGTTATTTTTCAAAGATTCTTTAAACACTGCTGTGCCTCCGCCTCGGGCAGGGTCCTCCTGAAATATACTGTCTATGTACTGCAAAGCTCCGTTTCTTGCCGTATCATCTATTCCTGTTTCCATATATGCACCCAGTGCAGAGCCTCCCATGATCAGCACCATTATAAGCAGAACGACGGAAACCTTCACTCTAGGCTCTTTATATCCTTTCATACTTCCCCTCCTTTCAAAAAAATAAAAAGTGTACATACCTTCTTTGTCTAAGGTATGTACACCTATAGTTTTTTAGAACTCTGATGAAACAGTTATCATCTAAACTTCTGTTATTGAGGATTATCCTCAAAGTATTCTTTAAACGCCTGTATTACCCCTTCATTATCGTCTATAAAGTAAGGTCTAGCTATGTTTCCGTTTGCATCAAAATCGCATCCGTCCCACCAAACAGCCGCCTTTATCCTGCTGTACTGAGGCATTTTCTTAAACATTTCTCTTACCCACGCTTCTTTGTCACCGCCGTAACTGCTGCAGGCGAATTCAGTTATCATCATAGGCTGAGAGAACCATGCGCAGTACTGATAATAAAAGCTGTTGTATATACTTTCAAAACTTCTCCATACTTCGCCGCTGTAATATGTACCGTTGTTATATCCTGTCATTCCTATAATATCCACATATTCATCTCCGGGATAATAACAGAGAGCATGATTCCAATCATAATACGGGAAGGAACGCTCATTTGGATTCCATACCCATACAGTGTTTTCCAAAGCTCCGTTTTCTCTGAATATCTCATACACATATTTATAGAATTCAACGTAAAGCTGGGTATCTTTAGATGTATGATATGCAGAATACATACACCAGTCTCCGTTCATTTCGTTGCAGAGTCTGAAAAGCACCGGTTTCTCACTGTTTGCCACGATCCTTGCATACTGATTCAGAAAATCATCATACATTCCATCAAGGGCATACATAAGCATGTTTCCTTTTCCGGAAGGATTTGCCACAGTCTGAAGCGTAAGTTCAACGGTCCTGCCTTCCGCAGCAGCGTTGGCAAGCACAGTCTCAAGCTTCGGTAAATTAGTGTTTATATTCGTATAATACAGGAGGAACTCAAATTCCGCTCCCACCTTTTCCTCTATCTCATAAAGATTAGAGAAAACAAACGGCGCCATAGGTTCAAATATGCCCCAGGTAAATTCGCTGTCCGGTGAGAAGTACTTTTTATAAAGTTCTGCTGTTTCTTTGTTCCATTCGGTATTTTCCACAGTTGCGGTCTGCCTGTTGAATCCCTGGATAGTCTTATCAACGGATGTCATAGTACTCAAGATATTCATATATGTTTTCGATCCGGTCTCGTCCACAAAAGGCTTGCTGCTTTTGAAAATAAAAGTCAGCACATCATTTCCCGGTACATCCACATCTACACTTGCATAATAACATTTATCATTTTCGACTTTTGCCAAAGGCTTTCTGTACCACTCAAGCACATAAGCGCTGTATCCAGCCACCGAGGTATTTCTCGATACTACCTTTGTGTAGGTAGATGAATCATTTATGAACTTGTTGCCATAGTTTACATAGGAAGCAAATCCTCCGGCATCTCCCATATTCTGTCTGTAGACTTCTATGTTCATATCTTCGCTTTCAAGAAGGGTCCTGAATTCGGAGATACTCATATCCACAGTCATTTCCGAAGGGATCATCACCTTATATCCATCCACATTATTTATGAAATACTTGCTGTACTCATTTACCTCCTGAAGCGCAAACAATCCGCTCGGGTCTGTCACCGGTTCTTTTTCCGGTCCTTCCACAGGTCCCTCAGGATAAAACTCTTCCGACTCAGCATAAGTTTTATCAGTTATAAAGGATACGCTCTTTGTCTCGTCATAATACATGAGAGCAAAATCCATTATCTGAGCCGCATCTCTGAGTTTTACAAAGTTGTAGCCGTTTACGTTATACGCATCCAGCTGAAGCTGCTCACCTTCACAGTATACAGCTGATATAGTCTTCACTATAGTCTGAGTTTCAGGGTCCTCAGGCACATATGTCTCAGTTCCGTCCGGTTCGTAAGGTTCCCCTTTTGTCATTATCACCTTATCTTCTTCCGCATAATACATTACCTGAAACTGCTTGTCCGTACCCGAAAGAGCCTGCGCAATATCTCTGAGTTTAAAATAATTATTTCCGTTTATATTATAGCCTTCTATATCAACACTTGTGCCGTCCACATCTATAGCCGAAGAAGCATATGCAGCATCGGAACCGTTTTCCGCAAATACCGCAGTGCCGCCCAGCACGAAGCAAATCAGTACAAGACCCGTCAATACAGCATTTCTCATGTTATGTCTTATATTTGATCTCATCCCTACCTCATCAATTTTGCAAGAGCGATGCCTGCCACAGTTTTACCGTCGTGTACCTCTCCCGTTTTTATCATCTTCAGCAGTTCTTCCATAGAATACTCTTCCATTTCTATATTTTCGGTTTCATCAAAGCTGGTTTCTCCCGGAGTAAGCCCTTCCGCCAAAAATATATGAATGTATTCATTGCAGAACCCTGCTGTAGGATAGAACTCTGTCATATGAGTCCACTTTTCCGCAGTGTATCCGGTCTCTTCTTTCAGTTCCCTTTTAGCTGTTTCCAGAGGTTCCTCTCCCGGATCCATAAGCCCTGCGGGGATCTCAAGAAGCTCCTCCTCTACGGCTATCCTGTATTGGCGCACCATAACTACGCTCCCATCATCCTTAACAGGTACGATAGCTACAGCGCCTCCTTTATGAACTATCTCTCTTTTAGTAGCTATACCGTTCGCTATAACATCATGGAGCTTAACGGTCATGATCTTTCCGTCATATATGACAGTCTCTTTAGTTGTTATTTCTTTCATTCTTTAAAGCCTCGTTATTAATGTCTATTTCTGTGCATTGAAGTTTGCTGCAGCAAGAGCTCCGTCAAACACAGCGCTTCTCATTCCCTTTGCTTCAAGCACTCTTACAGCTTCTATAGTGATACCACCAGGTGAACATACCATATCTTTGAGTGCACCCGGATGCATTCCTGTTTCAAGTACCATTTCAGCAGAACCTTTAACAGCCTGTGCCGCAAACTTGTATGCTTTATCTCTAGGCATACCTGCTTCAACTCCGGCATCTGCCATAGCTTCGATGAACATATATACGTATGCAGGGCTGCTTCCGCTGAGTGCTGTTACAGCAGGGATAAGTCTTTCTTCAACTTCTTCGGATTTTCCTATTGAATCAAAGATAGCCTTTACTACAGCCATTTCTTCATCTGTGATATTTGCATTTCTTGAAAGGGATGCCATTCCCATTCCCACCATTGCAGGAGTATTAGGCATAACTCTTACGATCTTTGCATCTTTTCCTAAGAATGATTCCAGCTCTTCGATGCTTACGCTTGCAACTATAGAAACGAAGATCTGATCTTTTCTTACTGTATCTTTTACGCTTTCAAACATCTTTGCAAAGAATATAGGTTTAACCGCGAACAATACCAGCTCACTGTTTGCAACAACATCGCTGTTTGATGAACACTTGTTAACACCTGTTTCGCTTACAACTTTATCAAGTATAGCTTCTGCAGCATCGTATGCATATACTTCCTTTTCTCTTCCTTTTTCAGCAGCCACATAACCTCTTAAAATAGAACCGCCCATGTTACCTGTTCCGATAAATCCAACCTTCATTTTATTTCCTCCTTTGATATAAACAGTACAAAGTTTAAAGTCAGTCTCGAAATGTCTTGTTATTTATTTTATACTATATATATGCCTGTTTCAAGGTACATTTAATGCTCTTACAACAAGATATGCACAAATTAAAAGGGGCGCCCCATACGCCCCTCTTAAAATATATGTTTGTTACGGAAACCCGCCTATCTTGGCTCTATTATAAGCTTTATGGCAGTCCTTTCTTCATCCTCTATATGAATATCGGTAAAGGCCGGAATGCAGATAAGATCTACTCCGCTGGGTGCTATAAAACCTCTTGCTATAGCCACGGCTTTCACAGCCTGATTAAGAGCCCCTGCGCCTATAGCCTGGATCTCTGCTCCTCCTCTTTCCCTGAGAACTCCCGCCAGTGCTCCTGCAACTGAATTTGGATTTGATTTAGCAGATACTTTTAATACTTCCATTATAATGACCTCCATTTATTTCCATAATTTTTTTACTCTAATATACTAATAACTCTTTAATTTTGAAAAGTTTGTAGAATTATAGGCATTTTTACAATTAATTTTCGACATAAACCGAAAAATTTTCACAAAAGACTTGATTTTTGCACATTTGTTGTTTATTATGTCTATGTGGTTATCCCCTGATAACCTCATTAATCTCTAATCCCAATACCCCTTTTGACAAAGCAAGCCTTCCCCGGCTTGTTTTGTTTTTTACGGTGCAGAAAGGCAGTACTATGTATGTAACTGAAAATCTCATAAAGAGTGACTATGATCTTATTCCGAAAAACATACCTTATTTAGCAGGGCTGAAAGCTGCTGCAGTTGACATAGAGACCACCGGTCTGTCTTCCTCAAGAAACATGGTATTTCTTATAGGCGTTTTAAGCGGGGATGAGACAGGAGCAAAGGTGACACAGTTCCTCGCTTCCGACTACGAAGACGAGGCATCTGTTCTGCTCTCATTTTTTGACTTTATAAAAGACTATGATATCCTGCTGAACTACAACGGCAGTTCTTTCGACATACCTTTTATCAACAAGCGAAGCGATGTACACAGACTCGGTCTTCATATCGATGAGCACAGATCTGTAGATTACATGAGGATATTCAAAACCTCATATCTTCCGCAGCTGCTTAAAGACATGAAATTAAAGACCGTGGAACAGCTTGCAGGTATAAACAGGACAGACAAGATATCCGGCAAAGAGTGTATCTCATTATACGATGACTTTGTAAAAAACAAAGACCGCAGTGCCGGCAGAAAAGTCCTGCTTCATAATTTTGAAGACCTTTCATGCTTTCCTCAGCTCAACAGGCTCATGACAAAGATAGACATCCATCACGCATTTAATAAACTCGGTTTTCCTGTGAAATCCGAAAACCGAATATTTTTTGTCCGTTCCATAAAAGCCGCCCCTTCATGCATCAAAGTTTCAGGCATCATCCCGGGATGCAATATGGATATAGCGATCTATGAAGAAGGTTTCACCCTCCTCTCCGACAGCAGGAACGATACTTTTTCTCTTGAGATATTTCTTACTCCTGAAAAGAAAGATATATTTGATCCAAGAGCGGTGAACACAGCCGTGCTGAACACACTTTCATCTGTTTCGCTTTAGTGCTTTTACGCTCTCATACGCATATTTTTGAAGGTTATATTTCCGTTTATCTTCATCATGGTAAGTTCAGTCTTGAACATAGGATTCTTAGGATGCTGTTCCATGATATCCAGTACTTCCGTAAGTTTCATAATGTATTTTCTTATATTGACCTTTTCTATATCACCCTCTTTTTCTTTGTATAAGAGCAGAGCCCAGTTTATTATGGACTCCTCCGATATCTGAAATCCGCAGTTATACAGTTCTTTATGCAATTTAATTATCTTTATACTCAGTTCACTGAGATCCTCATAGTGAAACGGAGGCAGATACATAAGGGGCTGTCTCATATCCGATAAAGAGGAATTTACCTTGTCCGCAGGATTTCCCAGTCTCTGAGAAAGAGCCTGATAGGAAGGTATCCCTTTCACCCTGTCATTTATTATGGCTTGTGTGGCAGCAAAGATGAATATCGTGCTCTCAGGCTGACCCATAGAACACTCATCAAGAATAAATCTGAGATTTTCATATGCTTTCTTCCTTATATCCACTCTTTCGTCCATCACAAGTTCCAGCTCGTCCACCAGAACCACAAGGCCGGCAAACCCCATGAGTTTAAGAAAAGCTGAAAAGCCTTTGAGAAAATCTATAGCATTGAGCCTGTCCACAGTTCCGGTAACTTTAAAACTGCTTTTTATCTCATATGTGATATTTTCTTCTCCGGTGAGCCAGGATATGACTCCATTCATTTTCTTTCTATCATCCTCCTGCGCTGCCCATATGTATTCTCTTACAGCTCTCGCCATAGACTCGTTGTACTTGCCTATTTTTCTTACTATATCCTCAACTGCCACCTTCTTTTCATAGCTCGTATATCTTTTAAAGCATCTTAGCCAGTCCTCGGTCAGATCCTCGAAACCTACTTTTTCTCCTGCTGCATCTTTAAAAGACAGATTGTGCATTATGTTGTAATACAGGTGATTCAAAAGATTCAGCCTGAATCCCTGATTGATCTTTACTGATGAAACCACGAAGCCTTGTCTTTCCGCTTCTATCCTGGCTCTTTTCAATAGAAAAGTTTTGCCCGCTCCGTATTCTCCGCAAATAAACTTAACTGCACTCTC
>JAFXHN010000023.1 GCA_017536365.1 Bacillota bacterium
GAGATCCTTGCTTTAAGATCTTCTATGTCAGATGAAAGGCATAATACAGCCATTACTTCTGAAGCAACAGAAATATCGAATCCGTCTTCTCTAGGTGTTCCGTTTGGTTTTCCGCCAAGACCGTCAACTACAAATCTAAGCTGTCTGTCATTCATGTCCATACAGCGTTTCCAAACGATCCTTCTTGGATCGATATTGAGAGTGTTTCCCTGCTGAATGTGATTGTCCAGCATTGCAGCAATAAGGTTGTTTGCTGTTGTTACAGCATGGATGTCTCCTGTAAAATGAAGGTTTATATCTTCCATAGGAACCACCTGAGAATATCCGCCGCCTGCAGCTCCGCCTTTAACTCCGAATACAGGGCCGAGAGAAGGTTCTCTAAGAGCTACGACAGTTTTCTTGCCGATAAGAGATAAAGCATCTCCAAGACCAACGGTTGTTGTTGTTTTTCCTTCACCTGCAGGTGTAGGTGTGATAGCAGTAACAAGGATAAGCTTTCCGTCAGCCTTATCTTCATATTCTGAAAGCATATTGTAATCGATCTTTGCTTTGTATTTTCCGTAGCATTCTACGTAATCGTCTTTAATGTTAAGTTTAGCAGCGATCTCTGTTATCTGCTCCATCTTCGATTCCTGTGCAATTTCAATATCTGATTTAAAACCCATTTTACTTCTCCAATCTTTTTTATATAAAACCAATATAAATCTAAAAAGCGGCTCGAGAAAACTCCGAGCCGCAGAAAAAACAATTTATGATCTTCTTATTCTCTCACAAACTTCATCCACAACATCGTTGATAGTTCGTTTTGTAGTGTCTATAAGAATCGCATCAGGTGCTTTTCTAAGAGGGTTAAGAGTTCTGTTTGTATCGTATTCGTCTCTTTTTTTGATCTCTGTATAGATCTCTATTTTAGACGCATCATATCCCTTTTGAATAAGCTCCTTGTATCTTCTGTCAGCACGTTCATCAACGCTGGCAGTAATAAAGAATTTAAACTGAGCATCAGGAAAAACGCTGGTTCCTATATCACGTCCGTCCATTACAACGCTTACTTCTTCACCGATCTTTCTCTGAGCTTCAATAAGCTTTTCACGAACCATTTTCTTTTCCGCCACCTTAGATACGATACTGCTGATCTTAGGCGTTCTTATTTCATTCTCTACAGGTCTGCCGTCAAGCAGGATCTTTTTATCTTTGAAAGCGACCTCTGTTTCGTCCAAAAGTTCTTTCAGTTCTTCATCGTTGTCAATGTCGATAAGTCGCTGAACACATTTGTACGCAATAGCCCTGTACATTGCACCTGTATCGATATATTCGCACCCGAATATCTCTGCCAGGATCCTCGCGACTGTACTCTTGCCGGCACCGGCCGGGCCATCTATTGCAATAATAAGTTTATTGCTCATACGATCCTCTCCTTTTCTCAAAATATATATGTAGATGTTCCGCAAAAATAATCTTTATTTAGTCAATATTATTCCGGCTCCCATACGTCCGGTATGCCCGTTGTCACGTCTATGGGAGAAGAACAGCTCATCATTACATTTTGTGCAATAATTACTAACCAATACCTTGGAAGCTCCCGCTTCCTTCAGCTGGATCTCATTGATCTTCTTTAAATCCAGCATATATTTCCCATTTTCTTTTTTATAAGAACATTCATCTATGAGATGGAAAACGTTCTTAAATTCTTCATAAACTTCCGGTCCTACTTCGAAGCAGCAGAAACTTATGCCCGGACCTATAGCCGCAATGATATCTTCAGGCTCGCTTCCGAATTCCCTGTTCATTTTAAGCATCGTTTTAGGTCCGATATACTTTGAAGTGCCTCGCCATCCGGCATGAGTCACCGCTATAACTTTTTTTCTGGTATCGAGAAAATATATAGGAAGACAATCCGCATGAAGAGTCATCAACAACATATTCTCAAGATTTGTTGTAATCCCGTCTGCATTGTTTATAGTAAATGTATCTTCCTGAAGTATATCTTCCGATTGTATACAGCATACATGATCTCCATGCACCTGTCTTACGAACCCCTCGGTCATACCTTCCGAGATGCCGTTCGCTTCATACACTCTTCTTCTGTTTTCCTGCACTCTCTCAGGTTTATCAGATGTATACCCGCCAAAATTCAGTGAGGTAAAATCCCCCTCGCTGACTCCGCCTATCCGGGTAGTAAAAAAAGTTTTTACATTACCGTATTTTTCAAATTCAGGTATAGAAAAGTACCATACCCCATTTTCTGCTTTTTCAAGCTGAAATGGCTCCATATCAATTTCTTTCCTTATTCACTAACTTTTCGATCTCAGAGATAAACGTATTTACATCTTTGAACTGTCTGTATACAGAAGCAAATCTTACATACGCGACCTCATCCAGATCTATCAGATGATCCATGATGACCTCTCCGATGACCTTGGTCTTGATCTCTTTTTCCATCATGTTATTGAGGCCTCTTTCAATGTCAGATACGATGGCTTCAATATCTTCGATAGAAACAGGTCTCTTTTCACAAGCCTTGATTATGCCGTTAAGCACCTTATTTCTGTCGAAAACTTCCCTGCTCCCGTCTTTTTTAATAACAACAAGAGGTATCTCCTCAACTTTTTCATAAGTTGTGAATCTCTTCTTGCAGTTTTCGCATTCTCGTCTTCTTCTGATTGCGTGGCCTTCCTCAGTTGGTCGGGAGTCGATTACTTTGGTGTCTCTATTTTCGCAAAATGGACATCTCATAACTAAATTCTCCGTTTCCTAATTTCTTATTTATATATACTTCAAACTAAATTGTACCACATTATCTTGCGACTAGCAACTTTTTAATCGCATTTTCTAGTCCTTCAAGGGACAGTTCAAACATAGGAAAGACATTGCCTATCCTCTCGATAGTGAAACAGCCGTAGTCATATGCCCAGTAAGATTCTTTAATAGGATTGAGCCATACCACATGTGAAAAATGTCTTTTTACCCTTTCAAGCCATTCTATTCCCGGTATATCGTTATAATGACTGTAATAACTGCTTCCGCCGCGGCTCATAAGTTCGCTCGGCGCCATGGATGCATCACCGACAATGATAACTTTGTAATCATTGCTGAGGTTTTTGAATATCCATTCAGTATCGATCCAGTCTCCCCATCTGCAGTGAGGTGTCTCATATAAATGATCGTAAATACAGTTGTGGAAATAGAAAGTTTTTATATCTTTAAAATGATTTGATTTATTTGCCGCCTGGAAGAGCATGCTGCACATCTTCGCATAAGGTGTCATTGAACCGTCAGAATCGAAAAGCAGCAGCACTTTAACGGTGTTCTGTCTAGGTTTTTCATAAACCAGACTAAGGAGTCCTGCATTGTCGCAAGTTTCCTGTACAGTGCCTTCCACATCAAGTTCTGTCCTTTCAGCATCTACTCTGCTGGAGAACTGTCTGAGCTTTCTGAAAGCCATCTGGAACTGTCGAGTGTCCAGAATATTGTCCTGTCTGAAATCTCTGAAGTTTCTTTCACCTGCAACCTTTACTGCTGAACGATGTCTTGATTCTCCCCCTACTCTGATACCCGCAGGGTTATATCCGTTATGGCCGAATACTGAAGTTCCTCCGGTACCTACCCAGTAATTTCCGCCCTGATGAGCTTCTGTCTGTTCTTTGATACGCTCTTCAAGCATCTTGAGGAGTTCATCAAGCTCATATTGAGGAAATTCCTGCTTGAGCTTATCGATCATCATTGCAGGTCTGATCTCTTCATCGAGCCACTTCCATACTTCATCCGGGATATCATCAGCGGTTTCTACGCCTCTGAAAAACTCTGCGAATGCAAGGTCGAATTTATCGAATTCCGATTCGCTTTTTACAACTATGCTCCTGCATAGATAATAGAAATCCACAAGGCTGGAACGGCAAAGACCTTTATCCAAAGCTTCGATCAAGGTCATCCACTCATTCATGGATACCTTCAAGCCTCTGGCTCTTAATAAATAGAAAAAATTTATAAACATAATAAACTATCTCCATCTGTAACCGGAGTTATTGCTCTTGCTGTTTCTGTCCTTTACGTTGAACAGTGTTTCGAGATCCTGGTTCTTTTTAAGCAGTACGCCTACATAAGGGATCTCTGTTTTGATCCTGTCTACTGAAACTCCGCTGAGCACTAATGCTTGGAGCCAGTCAAGAAGTTCAGATGTACTTGGTTTCTTCTGAATATCTTTCATATTTCTGATCCAATAGAAAGCTTCCATTGCATTTTCGAGAAGTTTTGACTCGATATCAGGATAATGAACTCTTACGATCTCTTCCATCTTTTCTTCTGTTGGGAATTCAATATAGTGGAAGATACATCTTCTAAGGAATGCATCCGGAAGTTCTTTTTCCGCATTGGATGTAATGATAACGATAGGTCTGTGTTTTGCTTTGATAGTTTCTTTTGTTTCAGGAATATGGTATTCCATTTTATCAAGTTCCCAGAGAAGGTCATTAGGGAATTCGAGATCAGCTTTATCGATCTCGTCGATGAGCATAACTACCTGTTTTTCTGATGTGAAAGCTTCACCAAGCTTTCCGAGTTTGATGTACTTTTTGATATCGCTTACATCGCCTTCGCCGAACTGGCTGTCATAAAGTCTCTGTACTGTATCGTAAACATAGAGACCTTCCTGAGCTTTTGTTGTTGATTTGATGTTCCAGATAATGAGCTCCATACCCATGGATTCTGCTATAGCTTCTGCCAGCATTGTTTTTCCTGTGCCAGGTTCGCCCTTGATCAAAAGAGGCTTCTGTAAAGCTACCGCTACGTTAACTGAATTCATCAGTTCTCTTGATACTACATAAGTTGAGCTTCCTTTGAAATTACTTACTTCCTTCATTTTATTTTTGCCCATTTTTGTGTGCACCCTCCTATTTATTTGAAAAAATTATTTAACGATTCGTTGAACGGCGGTCGGGCTATGCCCTTTTCTGTTATTATCGCCGCAATATATTTATTATCTGTCACGTCAAAGGCAGGATTAAAGGTCTTGATGCCTTCCACTGACATTGGTTTTTCATACCACATTTTATATATCTCTTCACCGGGTCTTTCTTCGATCCGAATGTCAGCTCCCGTTCTGCACTCCATATCTATAGTAGACAACGGCGCATTGATATACACCGGGATACCGTATTCCTTAGCCAATATGGCTACTCCTGAAGTTCCTATCTTGTTAGCGGTATCGCCATTAGCCGCTATCCTGTCTGCACCGGTTATCACAGCCCGGATCTTTCCGCTTTTCATCACCAGAGAAACCATGTTGTCGCATATCAGAGTAACATCAGCACCGGACTGGCTGAGTTCCCACGCCGTGAGCCTTGCTCCCTGAAGCAAAGGCCTTGTTTCATCGGCAAAGACTTTAAAGCCGTATCCTCTGCTGTTTCCTACATAAATAGGAGCCAGCGCAGTGCCTATACCTGCAGTAGCTAAAGCCCCTGCATTGCAATGAGTCAGTATACCCATTCCCGGTTCCAGAAGTTCAAGACAGTTTTCGCCTATGAGCATGCAAGTTATGATGTCTTCTTCATGTATCCTCTCGGCTTCTTTTCTCATTGCCAGCTTTATCTCAGCAACAGCATCCGGGTTTTTGCCGGATTTTTCTGCGGCATCCTGCGCAGCTGCAAAGACCTTGTCCAAGGCCCAAAACAGATTGACTGCTGTAGGTCTGGCGCTGCCCAGGTAAGTCTTTATCCTTTCAAGCTCTTTCATAAAGACTTCCACGGAATCCGTTACACAACTGTCAGCCGCCACATACATTCCGTATGCCGCAGCCACACCTATGGCCGGAGCCCCTCTTACTCTTAATTTATAAATCGCTTCCCATATACTCTCTTCCGTATGTAAGGTCAGATACTTCATTTCACCGGGAAGCAGTGTCTGATCCAGTATTACCAGAGACTTTCCATCCTCCGATAACGATACGGTCTTAAAATCAAACATATTTTTCATAACTTTCAACACTTTAATTTACCATAAATAGCTATAACGAGGCAATATTAAATAATTATTTAACAAACCATATAAATTTTTTATAATTTTATTCTTTTTCAATATCAATTTGAGATTAAGAACATTTATATTTCCAACACCTTTTCCCTGCCAAGTGGTAAAATCAATAAAAATCGGCTGTATTTAGTAAAAAGGTGATTAATATGGTCATACTAAAAGCAGAATACAAACTTCATCCAAGAATAAGCAGTGATGAATATTTAGAAGAAATTGAAAAAAGAAATATTCAGGGGACTTCAAGAAATGCTCCAGGAAACATCTTTTATGACTTTTATCTTTCTGCAGATGATCCCGGTTCGGTCATCCTTATGTCCGCATGGGAAGATGACGAAGATATATTAAAATATAAAGAAAGCGACAGCTTTGCATCTCTTTCTTCGGTCAAAGATATGATGGTAAGAAGCTCCGAATCTTATATACTGTCCGGAGGAAAAAACAACGAATTTTCACTATAATTATATTGTTTATCCTTTGATTTTCTCTGATATTATGTTATCATATCCCTAGAAAAATCATTAAGGAAGGTAAATATCACTATGCTCAGCGAATTACTTAAAATAGTTGCGGACAACTGCGAAGTAGATGAAGTAACATTAGAATCTGATTTACGTGAAGATCTGGAAATGAATTCAATGGACATCATCAATATGACTATAGATATTGAAGCAAAATTCAAGATCAGAACAAAAGAAAAGGATTTTAAAAACATCAACACAGTAGCAGATCTTAAAGCATACATAGAAAAATTAGCAAAGATCGAAATCGTTTAAGAAAAAATCAGCAGCATCGATACCGATGCTGCATTTTATTTTTTGCTGTTTATTTTATTTAAACTCCATCACATATCCCGCATGAAGCTGTTCAACAGTTTCTCCAAGGATATCCTTTAATATGACCATTGCCTCATCGCCTGTGCAATGTCCTGTAACTACTCTTCCAATACCGGTCTGTTTTATTCTTTCCCCAAGAGCTGCCGCTTCTTCCGGTGTCTTATCGAAGAGATGGAACCCGCCTATGATAGCCTGTATCTTTTTATCCGGGAAAGTTGTCGCGATCTCGTTTATTATAACATCCGCTCCCCCATGGGAACAACTGTTGAAAATCACAAGCCCCTCTTCACAGTCAAATACCAGACTCTGTTCGTGAGCAAAATCATCAGTTTCAAAAGCATCACCTTTTTTCACATACATTTTGCTTCTTTCTCCGCATTTATAAAGTCCTTCTGTTTTATGAGGTATTATATATACTCCTTCGCACAGTTTGTGATCTCCGGATACATATTCCAGTCTGTCCTTGTACTGTTCCTGCATGCCTAAAGGAATACCTATGTACTTCTGCTCCCCTTCCTTTTCTGCATAGCAGTTTTCTGCGCAGCTTTCCTGAACATAAAACTTTGCTTTCTCATTCAGTTCGAAGAAGTCAGGCATACCGTCCGCATGGTCATAATGAGCATGAGAAAGGACTCCGTATTCCACATCTTTAATATCGATGCCAAGTCTTTCTGCGTTTCTTATAAACAAATCTGATGAACCTGTATCAAGAAGTATCTTTCTTTCTCCATATTCGATAAATATACTCAATCCCCACTCGCACTCAAGTTCGCCGTATGGGATATTATCTGATAAAACTGTTGCTTTCATATTATTCTCCTGTTGTATATAGATGTTTTTATCATTATACTACATTTTGTTTTATAATGGGAGTTTCAAACTATCAAATGCTCATTAAACTGTTCTTTTTTCAATATTTCCATAAATACTCCTTTTGACTCATATGCATACTTCTCATGAAAATATTATATCCTTTTAACTATTGTTATCAACGTATAGGGTGACGGCTGTATTCATCACCTTTTATAGTCTATTCCTGCTTTTTTTGCCTGACTGCGCAGGTCCTTTATTTTTAATCTATATTCTTTGCAGTCTTTAATAAAACGGCTTCCGCATTGCCTAAATTCAAAATCAACCTTTTTTCTTATACATTGTTCACGAATATCTAAAACCCAGTCATAGTTAAGCGGTCTGGCATAATAGTCTGATTCTCCGCCAACCACCACCAATTCGATATCATCAAGATACTGTTCTAGTTCTACTCTCTCCAGCAGGGGCTGGGCTGTGATGCATTTGTGTTTTATTGGCAGGGATCGAAATATAGAGAGCTTTTTGTCTGCATTCCTTTGATTTTCAACGGTGCAGCACACAACAACATTTTCATATCCTTCTCCCCAGTCTTTAGGGATACATTCCATAAATCTATCTATTCGCTTTGTAAGGAAAAGAAATGTGCAGTCAGTGCGTTCTTTCATCATTGACCAGCATTCACTGCGCCACTCATCAGCCTCTTCGATCAAAAAGTCCGTTGAAAAACAGAGATAAACGATCCCGGCTCTCATTTTATAATTTCCGTTTTTAAACTTCTCTCTTGGTTTATAGAATTCTTTTGTTTTAACGATCTTACTCGTATCAACGCCTCGCTTGGCATCACCTTTATGAATATAGCAATGTAAACAGCCTTCACTGCATTTTTTGCAGCCTCGCCAAGGATTCCACATGGACATAACAATAATTCTCCGATCCTAATATATATACCATTTCACCATAAAAACGTATGTTTTACAAGTTGACAAAAAAACTAAAAAAGAACCTAAATCACAATACAAACAGTATTATAACTTAGATCCTTTTGGCGAGGCACGAGGGACTCGAACCCCCGACCGACAGATTCGAAGTCTGCGACTCTATCCAACTGAGCTAGTGCCCCAAATAAAAATTGTAATTTCGAATTACTATGATATTATATAGTTCAAAGTTGTAAAATGCAAGGCGATATTGTCGACGCCTCACGGAGGATTTATGAGTAAAAAGTATATAAGTGAAAAAGAAGGAAGACGGCTCATCTGCGAGATCGGCAGAAGGATGTTCGCCAAAAACTTCGTTGCAGCAAATGATGGAAATATATCCGTTCTTCTGTCTCCAAGAAAGGTCCTATGCACACCTACAGGCACATCAAAGGGCTTTATGGAAGAAGAGGATCTTATAATAATAGATATGCAGGGCAGTGTAATAAGAGGACACAAAGAGCCCTCAAGCGAAATGAAAATGCATCTGGAAGTGTATAAGCAGAATCCCAATGTCTCTGCTGTAGTCCATGCGCATCCTGTAAATGCTACGGCTTTAGCTGTTGCCGGTATACCTTTGACTGAACCTATCCTTACGGAATCAGTAGTCGTAGTTGGAGAAATACCCCTTGCTCCTTATGCTACAGCCGGAACAGATGAAGTAGCCGATGCTGTCCGTCCATTATGCAAGGACTATAACGGAGCCCTTTTAGCTAACCATGGAGCTGTTGTTTGGGCAGAGGATCTGATGAAAGCCTGGTACAGGATGGAATCTCTCGAGCAAACAGCAGAAATATATATTAAATCCAGATTTATCCTTGGCAAAGCCAACACGCTTTCTACGGAAGACGTTTCAAAGCTGAAGAAAAGATACGATATCAAATAGGAATGTTATGAAAGAGAAAAAAACACTTGAACTTACTCACGTAGAGCACACTTTTGAACCGGTTTATGATAACGATTCAAGGATACTCATACTGGGCACACTGCCTTCAGTCAAATCCAGAGAAAACAATTTCTATTACGGGCATCCCAGAAATAGATTCTGGCAGCTTATAGCTGTTTTGACAGGATCTTCGGTTCCAACAACGATAGAAGAAAAGAAAAGAATGCTTCTTGATAACGGGATCGCAATATGGGACGTGGTACAAAGCTGTGATATCCACGCTTCCAGCGACAGCAGCATAACGAACGTGATCCCTGCAGACATAAAAAAAGTGCTTTCTAAATCAAACATAGAAAAGATATATGCCAACGGCGGCGCAGCTTACGATCTCTACAATAAATACTGTTTTGAAAATACCGGAGTTGAGATCATCAAGCTTCCTTCCACCAGCCCCGCAAATGCAGCATATAGCCTGGACAAACTAAAAAAGCACTGGTTTGTCATATTGGAACAGATTCGATCATAATTAAAACAAAAGCCCCTTTCGCAGGAGATATTTCTCCGACAAAAGGGGTGTTTTTTAGCTTAAAGGCTCATCGGTAATAAGAGTCCCGCTCTCTCCTCTTATAGCTTCCGGAGCTTTTTCCAAAGAAGCAATAATCGCCTTTCTTCCTTTTTTACTTTTTGCGAAGTCAATAGCAGCTCGTACCTTAGGCAGCATGCTTCCTGCCGCAAAGTGCCCTTCACTACAATATTTTTCAGCTTCTGCCACAGTCATCCTGTCAACGGCTCTTTGATTAGGTTTTCCGAAATCCAGCATTACTCTGTCCACTGCAGTAAGGATAAACAGGTATTCCGCATCCACAAGCTCCGCCAGCTTTGCAGAAGCATGGTCTTTATCGATGACCGCCTGTATCCCCTCGTATTCACCTTCGCCTTTTTTCACTACCGGTATACCGCCTCCTCCGCAGGCAATTACCACGAAATCGTTGTCCAGCAGATTCTTGATGGAATTCTTTTCGACTATATCAACAGGCTTTGGCGATGCCACCATCTGTCTCCAGCCTCTTCCCGAATCCTCTTGATAGATCACTCCCGGATTCTGGGCTGAAAGCTTTTCCGCCTCTTCCTCAGTATAAAAGGCTCCGATAGGCTTTGTAGGGTTTTTAAATGCACTGTCCTCCGGATCCACCACCATCTGCGTCACTACTGAAGTCACTGTCCATGGCATCCCTCTGTCATTGAGCTCTTTCTGAATGCCTTTCTGAAGATGATATCCGATATATCCCTGGCTCATTGCCGTACATTCCGGCAGATCCATATCAGGTATACGGCTGTTCTGTTTTCTCGCTTCGGAGAAAGCAAGGTTGATCATTCCTACCTGAGGTCCGTTTCCATGACTTACGATTATTTCATATCCCTGATCGATGAGTTCCACCAGAGAAGGCGCTGCATGCTTTATTCTTTCTTGCTGCTCTGCCGCATCGTTTCCCAGAGCATTTCCGCCAAGGGCGATGACCGCTCTTGAAGACATACTATCACATCCTTTCATGATAGTATTTTTGTGAAATGCTCAAAAAATATTCACTGTTATCAATTTATCCCAAAACTGTTTCTTACCTCTTTCTCATATCCCACTTTATATGCCACTTTAAGCACATCTCCGCTCTTTATGTAAGTGCTTCCGTTTGGTATCAGACTCACACCTCTGCGTTCAATATCTACGATATGACAGTTTGCCGGCAGTCCAAGATTCTTTATAGAAACCCCGTCTACAGGGCTTCCAAACGGTATCACCATTTCCATTAAGGCTGTATCCAGTTCTTCTTCCTCTGTTCTTACATGGTCAGGCGCAATATTATCCAGCATCTGTTCATAGACAGGTCTGCTTTTAAGCATATATGCCACCAGCCAGGAAACGCAGGAAACCATAGCAAGTCCCATGAACTGGGTAAAGGATCCGGACATTTCCGCCACAAGAACTATACCGGTCAAAGGTGCACGCACTATTCCCGAAAACAGCCCTGCCATACCTAAAAGCATGAAATTCACTACATAGCTTTCCGGAATACCCAAAGTCATAACACTGACCCTTCCTACGATAGAACCGGCTAAAGCTCCAAGCACCAGCAAAGGAAAGAATATCCCGCCGGGAGCACCGGAGCAAAAGCTTATCATAGAGAAAATAAACTTTCCTATCAAAAGCATTATCATCAAAGATAAAGCTGCGGTTCCTCCTGCCAGCATGTCTATCAGTCCGTGACCTCCGCCCATAATTGCAGGGAAAGTAAATCCCACGACCCCTGCAATGGCAAAAGGTATGGCTATCCTTATCGTATCCGACACCGGGATCTTTTTATACAGTTTTTGAACAACAAAAAGAGTTTTGTTATAGAATGCTCCAAAAACTCCGCATACAGCCCCAAGGACTATATAAAGCAGATAATACTTCATTGGAGGCATTTCTATCTGGACCATATGAAGCACAGCATCTGTTCCGAAAAACAGCTTTGACACCGCATCCGCGCACATTGCCGCTGCCATTGCAGGGAATATGGCCTTTCTAGAAAAGTTTTTATGTATTTCTTCCAGAGCAAACATAAGCCCTGCTAAAGGAGCATTAAAAGCTGCTGCCAGCCCTGCACAGGCTCCGCATACTATCAGGTATTTTCTGTCTCCGCCATTTATCCCTGTAACTTCTGCAAAACCCTGACCCGCCATTGCGCCTAACTGAACTGAAGGGCCTTCTCTTCCCAGAGACAAGCCGGCAAAAATACAAAGAGTTCCTGTTATAAACTTCTTTATCATAATGCTCAGCCAAGATGGAGCAAAATATCCCAGAAGCTGACCTTTTACCTGAGGTATCCCGCTGCCTTTGATCATCGGCTCCTTCTGAGTTATATATCCCGTTATCAAACCAAGTATTATAAGCACTGCAAAGACTGCAGCTGCACCTAAAGGAGAATTTACACTTTCAAACATTCCGGTGCGAGCTTCTTCAGCGAATCCCAATGCGTATCTATACGCCACCGCAGTCAGAGCCGCCGCCACTCCTACACCGCAGCCAGCCATCAGCAGTTTGAACGTATTCATATTCATTTTTTTAGCTTTTTTCGTTTTTGTTTTATTCATTTCTTGCCTCTGTTATTAATACAAACAGTGAAATTATAGCACCGGGCAAATTGCGGCGCAATCCCTCCAAAAAACAAAATATCCGAAATGCGCCGAAAATACACACTTCGGATGACATTAAATATTATTCGTGGCGGATCTTGCTCTTTATAGTTTTTCCGCTTATAGTCTTTGGCAGTTCTTTTACGAACTCTACTATCCTTACCCACTTGTATTCCGCAAGTCTGGTATTGCAGAATTCTTTTATCTCTTTCTGCAGTTCTTTTGAAGCTTCATATGCCGGATCAAGCACTGCCACAGCTTTTATTGCCTGACCTCTGGATGGATCCGGAACACCCACTACCGAACATTCCACAACTGCAGGATGAAGTGAAAGCACGCTTTCGATTTCAAAAGGACCTACTCTGTATCCTCCGGTCTTTATGACATCATCTATCCTTCCTTCGAACCAGAAATAACCGTCCTCATCTATCCTTGCAGAGTCTCCTGTATGATATATGCCGTTCCTCCAGACGTGTTCATACATCTGAGGATTTTCATGGTAAGCGCAGAATACTCCTGTCTGTTTTTTTCCTTCTTTTGGAATGACAACTATCTCTCCCACTTCTCCGGCTCCGGCAAAGCTTCCGTCTTCCTTTACAGCCTTAACATCATACATAGGAGAAGGTTTGCCCATAGAACCGGTCTTGTCTATCCTGTCGTCGAAATTTGCCAGCAGCAATGTGGTCTCTGTCTGACCGTAGCCTTCTATAAGATCCATTCCCGTAAGCTTTCTGAACTTATCGAAAACATCCTTGCCGAGAGCTTCCCCCGCAGTAACAGCTTTTTTCAAACATTTAAGATCGGTTATGTTTTTCATGACCATATATCTGTAAATGGTAGGCGGAGCACAGAAAGTTGTTACATTATACCTGTTGATTATGGTTTCTATCTGTCTTGGATCAAAATTGTCAAAGTCAAACACCATAACAGCACTTCCCACAAGCCATTGTCCGTATATTTTGCCCCAGGATGTCTTTGCCCATCCTGTTTCTGCTACTGTAAAATGCAGACCGTTTTCTTCCGCTCCCTGCCAGTATTTTGCAGTTACTATATGAGCCAATGGATAGGTATTGTCATGGATAACGCCTTTAGGCTGTCCTGTTGTTCCTGAAGTAAAATAGATAGCCATAGCATCCGCTGCATATACTTCCTCTCTATCGCATACCGGAGAAGCATTATCCACTTCTTTTTCAAAATCAACAAAGCAGTCATCAGTCTTCTTTACAGAAAACATCACTTCCAGCTCACTGCACATATTCTTTACGGTTTTAAGCTTGTCGCAGACTTCTTTGTCCGTTACAGAGATAGCAGCCTTTATATTTGCACTCTTTATCCTGTATGCCAGATCTTCTTCCGTAAGCATATGTGTAACAGGCACTATAAGTGCTCCCAGCTTGTGCAGAGCTACAGAAACATACCAGTACTCATATCTTCTTTTCAGAACAGTCATTACCTTGTCGCCTTTTTTGATACCATAGGATTTAAAAACGTTCAAAGCTTTGTTGCTCAGTTCCATTATCTCTTTGAAAGTAAATATCCTTTCTTCCCCGTCAGGACAGCACCATACAAGAGCGGTCTTGTATGGCTCTTCTTTGCCGTATCTGTCGACTACATCGTAACCGAAATTGAAATCAGGATCATATTTTACGCGAAGGTCCTTAAGCTTTCCGCTTTCATCGAATATCTCTTCGCAGTATTCCTTATATATACTCATTCTCTTATTCCCCCTGTCGCTCTCCCAGCCTTCTGAATCTGTTGTATCTGTTGTCCAAAAGTTCTTCCTCGGAAAGCAGAGACAGACATTCTATCTCTTGATACAGATCTTCTCTCAAATCTCTGTAAAACTCTTTTTTGCCAATATTCTTTTCTTCTATCACTCTTTCTGCCACATTGAACCCTAAAGCATCATCGGCAGTAAGTTTAAGGCTCTCTGCGGCATTTTCGCTGCTCCTGCATCCTTCCAAAGTATGCTTGCACAGCCTTCCGGAGATATCACAGAATACACTGAATTTTCCAGCATCCATACTCTGTCTGCTACCGCAAGGGCCAAAGCTCCTCCGCTCCCGCCTTCACCGATAACTATAGATATCACCGGTGTTTTGAGAGTCATCATTTCCATAAGGTTTGCCGCGATCGCCTGCCCTTGACCTCTTTCTTCTGCACCTACTCCGCAGAAGGCTCCGGAAGTATCGACAAAGCAGATCACAGGTCTTTTAAATTTTTCTGCCTGCTTCATAAGTCTGAGAGCTTTTCTGTAGCCCTCCGGATTCGGAGCGCCAAAGTTTCTGAATATCCTCTCCTTTGCATCCCTTCCCTTTTCACAGGCTATCACAGTCACGGGCATTCCTTTCAAAGAAGCTATCCCGCCTACTATAGCCGGATCATCTCCAAAACTCCTGTCACCATGCATTTCTATAAAATCAGTAAATATGCTGTCCACATAGTTTTTTCCGGTAGGTCTGGAATTGCTCCTTGCTGTTTTAACTTTTTCATAAGCGCTTTTACTCATTTTTATCACCTGCCGAAGAATGATATCCCAAAAGCTTGCCCAAAGTTTCTCTTTGCTCTGATCTTGGAACTATCCTGTCTATAAAACCGTGTTCAAGAAGAAATTCCGACTTCTGAAAGCCGTTCGGAAGTTTCTTTCTTGTGGTCTGTTCGATCACTCTTGCTCCCGCAAAACCTACAGTTGCTCCCGGTTCTGCCATTATGATGTCCGCTTCCATTGCAAAGCTGGCTGTTACTCCTCCGGTCGTAGGATCCGTCAAAACTGCAATATACAAAAGGCCCTTGTCGGAATGTCTCTTTACTGCCCCGCTGGTCTTTGCCATCTGCATAAGAGAAAGTATCCCCTCCTGCATCCTTGCTCCTCCGGATACGGTAAATCCCACTACCGGAAGTCTCTTTTCAGATGCATATTCAAAAATACGGGTTATTTTTTCTCCCACTACAGTTCCCATACTTCCCATCATGAAATACGGTTCCATAACGAATACACAGCATTTATTTCCTTTTATCTCAGCTGTACCGCATATAACAGCTTCCTTTTCCCTGCAGGAATCCCCTGTTGTCTTAAGCTTAGCTTCGTAACCCGGAAACTCCATAAAATCCTCTGCCTGAAGATCGGAAAACATCTCTTCAAAGCTTCCTTTATCCACTGTCATATTCAGCCTCTGTCTGGAGTTCATCCTGAAATGATGGCCGCATTTCGGACAGCAGTTTTTGCTTCCCCATATATGGCTTAAAGGTACGGATTTTTTACATCCTGGGCATTCTCTTGTCGGTTCCCCTTCGTCAAACTGAACTTCAGGATATTTTCTGCCGCCTTTTTCCAGTTCGTTTTTAGGTTTATGAAGAAAATTTACAAACCCCAAAGATCTCACCTCATTCCGCTTTATAGTTCAGATCGTATCTGCCGGTCATGAATTCTTCACTGTCAACGATACCGATCAGCTGTTCTATGTTGTTAGGCACTCCTTCTATTATGAGTTCACAAAGGGCCGCCTTTATTTTTCTTACACTTTCCTCTCTGTTGGCTGAATAGATTATGAGCTTGCCTATGAGAGAATCGTAATATCCGGTGACCTGAGTTCCTGACACAAGGAAGGTGTCAAATCTTACAAAAGGTCCTCCCGGAAGATGCATAAATTCAACTTTTCCCGGTGCAAGGGCATTTACTCTGCACTCAATGGCGCATCCCTTCAGATCTACGTCTTTCTGTTCAAAATTCAATGGAATACCTGCGGCTATTCGTATCTGCCACTTCACCA
>JAFXHN010000024.1 GCA_017536365.1 Bacillota bacterium
GCTTCTTCGTCCGACTGTGTTGAAGTCAAAACAAATTTGTAGCCTTGTTCTGCCATCTCGTGCTCCCAGAACTCAACCAGTTTTCTGCCGTATCCTTTTCCTCGTTGTTCTTCAGTAACGTACAGCAAATTCATAAACGGGATGTTGTCCCAGAACAGATTGAATCTCAGCCAACCTCCGTATTCGCCGTTAATGAACAGAAGAATGATCCTTTTCATTTTGATCGAGTTCTTCATTTCTTCCTTTGAAATGTGCTCATCGTATTCCGAAACCATTTCAAGGTCGCCCGGTTTTGCGTATCGGATTTCCATATTTTTTCTCCTTGTATAACGTATATTTCTGCTCTCGGACAGTTTTTACCATTCCGGATTTGACTGTCAAAAGATCATCAAATCCCGATTTTCTTCTCCATTACTTTCTGCTCTCCAGTTTACCGCGCTTGACCTCCTCAGGCTTTGTTATCCTACCCTCGGCAGCCAGCCTGTTGAGATGCTTGTTAAGAGTCGTGCGCGAAATGCCGAATTCCTTCATGATCTTCTTCTGGTAAATGTAATTGTCCTTCCATTCATTATACATCTCAACCAGTTTGTCATCATTGATGACTTTCTTCTTTCGGCCAAGCTTCTTGCCTTTGGCCTTTGCTATGGCGATGCCCTCAGCCTGACGCTCAAGTATCACCGATCTCTCGAATTCAGAGAGAGCCGCAAATATTGTTAATACTAATTTGCCTGAAGAAGTAGTGGTATCGACATTCTCCTTTAAGGACTTGAACTCAACATTCTTTTCGGTCAGCTGCTCAACAAGAGATAAAAGGTCTTTGGTGCTTCTTGAGAAACGGGAGAACTCGGTAACGATGACGGTATCACCCTCACGGACGAAGTCCATCATCTTCTGCAGCTCAGGTCTTTTGGTGTCCTTGCCGCTTAACTTATCCAGGAAGATCTTTTCGCAGCCGTATTTCTTTAAAGCTTCCATCTGGCGGTCTTCATTCTGAGTAACAGTACTTACTCTGGCATATCCAACTAACATGGGCCTACCCTCCATTATCATGTTTTTTATTTCTTCATATACCATATTTTAACACATAAATGATGCTCAATATAGATGTTATGCGCATAATACTGTATAATGTCATCAGAAGGAGGGAAAAAGTTATCATTACTGACGAAGAGATCTCTTTTGAAGTCGTTGAGGAGAAGGAAATAGGTAAGGATACCATAGAAAGGAAGATAAAGACTTCCCATGGCAAATACATCTATGAATATATGAAAAGACACTATACCAGGGTAAACTGCCTCATCTCGAAAGAAGAGGAGGAAGTATTAAGAAAGCTGGACATCGTTCCCAGCAAGTCCCAGTACATAGTGGAACTCATCAAGGCCGACATCGAGCGTGAGAAAAGAGAAAAAGGTGAAAAATAAAGGTCAGCTGCCTATATCTTGGCGGATAACAGCTGACCCGGATACAAATTACCATATCAAAAATTTGATGTGGTCGTTTTGTAATTCTCATTTTAGCACCTTAGACGGAAGTAATACAACAGAGAGATTGAAATGGCGAGCTATCTTGTAAAAAAGCCGTATGTGTATAAGGACTGCCCCGGATACATCGGGGTGACACTTCTGTATCCGTATTATGTATGCGGCAAGAGATACCATAAGGTCAAAAGGTTCCGCATACCGCTGGACATGGACGAAAAGGAAAGGGAGATATTCTTAAGAAATAAGAAAAGGGAGATGATAGAGAAATGGCAGTCAGAGGGGTATGTTACAGTGAGGGATAAATCAAACAGATATCTGGAGCACGTCGAACTTAAACAGGAACCTGAGACGTTTGCTGAGGTCGCAAAGCATTACCTCAACCACAAGAAGAAGGAAGTATCAGTGATGGCATACAAGGCCAAATACAATATCTTCTGCGAGTTATGCAATGCAATGGGCGAGATGAAGATGAAGGACTTAAGAGGTCTGGACATCCAGAACTATCTTGATAGGTGCTTTGAAAAGGGATTAACGTATAATACGGTCACTGTATATTTCGGCAATATCAAGACCCTGTTCAACTACGCAGAAGTGCTGGGGATCATCGAAAGAAATCCCATCAGCAAGATGAGGAGGCCGAAAAAGCAGAAGGACATGGCCAACAGCAGGCCATTTGTGATGACACTGGAGCAGGTTGAGGAAATGCTGAAGGCAATTGAGAATGATCCGATCTTTGATAAGGCCATGATCTATGTGCCACTGTATACCGGAATGAGGATAGGGGAGATAACAGGTCTTAAGTGGAAAGACATAGATTTTGAAAACAGAAAGATATTCGTGAGAAGAGCACTGCATATTTGGGAAGGCAGAGTAGTAGAACACAGTCCGAAGAACGGTGAGCAAAGAGTGGTACCGATATTCTCAGATAGATTTCTCAACGTATTGAAAGAATACAAGGAGTCATTGCATGAGATGGAAAGAGATGGGGAAGAGGAACTGGTATTCATGACAGTGAAAGACAAACCGCTTTTTGATCCGGCCTTTGGGAAAAGATTGAAGAAGATGAAGGCAAAGCATCCTGAGATACCGGCAGAGATGCATGCACACGCATTCAGGCACACGTTTACCAGCATAATGATAAACAGGAAGAACGTAAACCCGGTGTATGTGGCAAAAATACTGGGGCATAAGAGAATAGAGATCACATTATTTACATATAACCACACAATGATAGAGGATATAGAGAGGGCTGTGAAAGGCCTGGAGTTTTGACGGTAGATCCAGCATATAGAGAGATCTGCAGAGGGATATCATATAGAAATGGGATTTAGATCTAGAGAGGTTTACCAGATCTATGGATCTTGTTTTTTCTCATTTTTTCAGTTTGAAGATTTCATAAATATCTTTAAGCACCTGGAA
>JAFXHN010000025.1 GCA_017536365.1 Bacillota bacterium
AGAAAAAACGGAACGGTGTTCGTAAGTCTGCACTGCAATGCTTCAGAAAATCCTCAGTCCTGCGGGATAGAAACATATAATGCAAGAGAGTCTCAGAAGGGCAAAGAACTGGGAGCAGCTATCCACAAAGCTGTTTTAGACAGCACGGGAGCTGATGACAGGGGAACTCATGAGAAAAACTTTGTTGTGCTTAAAAATACGAGATGCACTGCGGCGCTGGTGGAAATGGGATTCATGAGTAATGAGGATGAACTGGACAAGCTTACGGATCCTTTTTATCAAAATAAAATCGCAAAAGGTATTGCGGAAGGTATCATTGATTATATAGAATAAATATAAGGCGGCCATACCTGGTCGCCTTATAAAACTGTTTTTGGAGGCAATATGCAGAAGTCGTTATCATTGTGGAATTTCTTTACTATAGGTTTTGGCGCGATAATAGGCACCGGTTGGGTACTTCTGGTAGGAGACTGGATGATACTTGGGGGAGGCCCTATAGCAGCCATCGTGGCATTTGCTTTGGGAGCTGTCATGCTGCTTCCGTCAGGGGCGGTATTCGGAGAACTTACATCGGCAATACCTATATCAGGAGGGATAGTTGAATACGTGGATCGAAGTATGGGAAAGATACCTTCCTATATAACGGGATGGATGCTTATCCTTGGAAATGTGATACTGTGCCCATGGGAAACCATAGCCATTTCCATGCTGGTTTCAGACATGTTCGGTCAGATGATACCGGCGATAAATTCTGTAAAGCTGTATACCATAATGGGAGCGGATGTTTATCTTATCCTCACAATAATATCTCTTATAGTCGCTTTATTCGTTATAAGGATAAACTTTAACGGAGCGGCCTCTGTTGCGAAGCTGCAGGGATTCCTTACAAAAGCTTTGCTTACGGGTATGTGTCTTGCTATGGTCATATCTATAATAAAAGGAAGCCCTTCGAATGCACTGCCTTTATTCTCTCAGGTCACAGGGCCGGGAGGTCTTACCACAGATGTAAACGGATTTGTTACAGGGATCCTGGCGGTAATAGTTATAACACCGTTCTTTTACGTAGGTTTTGATACTATACCCCAGCAGGCAGAAGAGGCTTCAGAAAATCTTGACTGGAAGAAATTCGGACGAATAATAGGACTTTCCCTGATGGCATCCGGTGCATTTTACTGTATCTGCATTTATGCTTTCGGAACGATCATTCCATGGGAAGAATTTATAAAAAGTGAAGTGCCGGCATTGGCATGTCTTAAGAGCATAGGAATGTATTTCTATCTGCCGATGCTCATAATAGCTACCCTTGGGCCTTTGGGACCTATGAATTCTTTCTATGCTGCCGGTGCAAGGATAATGCTGGCAATGGGAAGAAAAGAACTGCTTCCAAGTTCATTCGCAAAGCTGGATCCTAAAAAAGGCACACCTCGTACTGCAAATATAGTTCTGGCAGGGCTCACTCTGATAGGACCGTTTTTAGGAAAGAATATGCTGCTTCCTTTGATAAATGTTTCCTCTCTTGCTTTTGTTTTTGCATGTATGATGGTAAGCATAGCCTGCTTCAGGATGAGGACTACGGAGCCGGATCTTGTAAGACCATATAAAGTGCCGGGGGGCAGGGCAGGAATAATGGTAGCGATCATTTGCGGCGCCTTTATAATAGGGCTTTTAGTAGTGCCGTTTTCTCCTGCTGCCATGAGCTGGGTCGAATGGGTGATAGCTCTTGGATGGCTTGGCGTGGGAATGCTGCTTATGACCGTCAAAAAACGCAGTTCTGTCACTAAACTGTAACTGAAAAAAGGTTTAATAAGCATTAAATATAATAATTTAAAATCGGGAAATTGTTTTAAAACTTGTAATTAATATCATAAATATGTACAAAATAATATGTAAAGTGATATAATACAAAATTAAGCGGACTTTAGGGACAGGAGAGAGAAAGAGTACAAATATCATGAAAAAACTTTTACATAAGATATCTGAATGGGACAAAAAGCATCCTATATTGGACACTGTTATAGTCGGTGTTGTTGTGGTCCTCATAATCGAAATGTTCAATCAGCGTTCGCCGCTGAAAGGGCTGATGTTCGCATTTGAGAACCCCCTTATGTTTATCGTAAATGTGCTTATAGTAACGACTACCTTGTGTTTAACTTTATTCTTGAAGAAGAGAAGGATATGGATCACGCTGGTGGGAGTTTTATGGATAGTTTTGGCTATCGTAAATTTCTGTGTCAGGACTTACAGGACCACTCCTCTCAGAGCGCTGGATTTCAGAGTGGCAAAATCCGTAATGAGCATAGTGACCACTTACTTCCAGACATGGATGATAATAGCAGGTATCATAGCGATCGTGGTAGTGCTTGCCGGTTTGGTATATGCCTGGATCAAAGCTGAAAAGATCAAGCCTAAGTATAAAAGAAGCGTTGTGGCGCTCCTTATGTGCATAGCTCTTTCTTTTCTTGCAATAGAAACGGCAGTTGCAACAGAATCGGTGCCTACACATTTTGACAACCTTACAAATGCTTATGTGGATCATGGTTTCGTATATTGTTTTTCAGCCAGCCTTTTGGGCAACGGCATATCAAAGCCGGATACTTATTCACAGGCAAATGTTGAACTTATAAAGGAAACCAATACTTGTTATGACGAAAGCAGCAAGAAAAGACCGAATATAGTATATGTTCAGCTTGAATCTTTCTTTGATGTGACTCTTATGAAGGACTTCGTTTATTCGGAGGATCCTACACCATGTTTCAATGGGTTAAAAGAAAAATATCCCGGAGGAAAACTAACGGTTGCGAGCTTCGGTACCGGTACGGCCAATACGGAATTTGATATACTTACCGGCATGAACGTACAGTTCTTTGGCGCAGGAGAGTATCCATACTCTACCGTACTCAGAGATACTACCTGTGAAAGCATAAACTACAGCCTCAAGGAACTGGGCTATTCCACACATGCTATCCATAATCACAGAGGTAATTTCTACGCAAGAAATAAAGTATATCCTAATCTTGGATTCGATACCTTCACATCTGTTGAATATATGCAGGGCGTAGAGTATAACGTTTTGGATTGGGCGAAGGATAAGATCCTCACAGGAGAGATCATGGATACTTTGAGATCTACTGAGGGAAGTGATTTCGTTTTTACGGTTTCTGTACAGCCTCATGGCAGATATCCTGAAGAAGTGATAGATTTCGCACAAACTATAACTATCGAAGGAACTTCCAGCGTAGAAGAAAAGAATGCTTATGAGTATTATATAAATCAGCTGCATCAGACTGATGCATTCGTAGGAGAACTGGTGGCTGAACTCGAGGACTTTGACGAGCCTACAGTAGTTGTGTTCTACGGAGATCATCTGCCTAACATCGGTATGGATGATTCGGATCTGATAGAAGGATCGACTATATATGATTCCGAATATGTTATCTGGAACAATGCTGGATATGATTTTGAAAGCAGAGACCTTGCGACATATCAGGTTTCAGCCTTCGTTACCAACAGCTTGGGATTTAACAACTGGGAACTTGCAAATCTTCATGAAAACCATAAATATGATCTTGAAGATCCGGATTATATGAGAGAGCTTAAGATGATCCAGTATGATGTTCTGTACGGCGAAAAGTATTATTACTACACTGAAGAAGAGATACCGCCTAAAACAGAAATGGTGATGGGCATAAAAGAGATCGTCATAGACGATGTGCTTCAGATCGGAGAAAACGTTCATGTTTTAGGAAATAATTTCACCGAATCAAGTGCGGTCTCTATTGACGGAGACAAGAAAGATACTATATTTGTTTCCCCTAATGAGCTTATAGTGGAAGACTACACTATGGAATTCAAAGAAAGCACCAGGGTATATCAGATGGCGTCGTCAAGATCATGGCTCAGCAGGACAGAGCTTTATTATTTCAACCTCGGTCCTTATGATCTGGCACTTATAGCTGATCAGAACGACGAGGATGCAAAGATGAACTCAAGAGGCCATTCCTTACCTGAACAGGAAGATTAATATAATATAAAAATTTACAAGGGTGCACAGCTGCACCCTTGATTTACTTGTTGGAGGAATTTGGCTTTATTGATAGAAATGGTTAAATTTGGTATAATTAATTATAAAAATATATATTAAGGGAGGATAAGAGAATGATAAAAGTTGATATTTTTTCAGGGTTTTTGGGAGCAGGTAAGACTACGCTTATTAAAAAGCTTCTGGAAGGGGCTTATCAAGGGGAAAAGGTAGTTCTTATAGAAAATGAATTCGGTGAAGTTGGGATAGATGCGGATCTGTTTGGGGACAGTGATATTGCTGTTACAGAGATAAATCAAGGCTGTATATGCTGCAGTCTGGCAGGGGATTTCACTTCAGCTTTAGAAAATATAGTTGAAAGGTTCCAGCCGGAAAGGATACTTATAGAACCTTCAGGAGTAGGAAAACTCAGCGATATTGCTTCGGCAGTACAGTCTTTCGACAACGATGACATAGTTATAAACAGTATGGTAACTGTAGTGGATGCTAAAAAGTGCAGGATGTATATGAAGAACTTTGGGGAGTTCTTTGAAAATCAGATCGAGTACGCGGGAGTTATTATTTTAAGCCATACTGAAGGATTGGCAGACAAGAAAATAAACGAATGTATAGATATGATAAAGAAAGTTAATGATGAAGCTGTGATAGTAACGACGCCTTGGAACAGTCTTACAGCAAAACAGCTCCTTGAAGCGGTGGAATGCAGAGATACTTTGTAAAAACAGCTTGAAGAGCTTCTTGAAGAGGCACATCATCACCATCACCATGAGCATGAACACCATCATGACCATGAGCATGACCACCATCACCACCATGAGCATGAACACCATAATCATGAGAATGAACATGATCATCATGACCATGGATGCGGCTGCGGTCATGAGCATCATCACGACCATGAACACCATGAGCACCACCACGATCATGAACACCATCATCATGAACATGAACATCACGATCATGGGTGCAGCTGTGGTCACGACCATAGGCACGGTCATGATGCGGATGAGATATTTGACAGCTGGGGGACAGAAACCGCTGCAAAATACACTGCAGAGGAATTAGAAACTATCCTTGAAAGCTTCGAGGACGAAAAGACATACGGTATGGTAATTAGAGCTAAAGGTATCGTAGAAAACAAAGAGGGCGGATTCATTCACTTTGATTATATTCCGGGAGAAGCAGTTGTAAAAGAAGGACAGGCTGCCATCATCGGAAGGATATGTGTTATCGGAGCTGATATAAACAGAGCTGCTGTAGCAGAACTGTTTTCTAAATAGAGACCGGGGGTGAGGATATGGAGATACCGGTATATTTGTTTACGGGTTTTCTTGAATCCGGAAAGACAACTTTTCTTCAAGAGTCTCTCGAAGATGAATATTTTAATGACGGAGACCGCATACTCGTTCTCATATGCGAAGAAGGCGCAGAGGAACTGGAACCTGAGAGATTTGCGCAGGAAGATGTTTTCATAGAGGTGATAGACAGCCCGGATATGCTGTCTGCGAAAAGACTCGGATCTATGGCCGGAATGTATTCCGCCGACAGGATAATCATCGAGTATAATGGAATGTGGAAACTGACAGACCTTGTGAACAGTACTCCGGACAACTGGGTACTGTATCAGAATATGATGTTTGCGGACAGCGGAACATTCCTTAATTACAATGCCAATATGAGAGAACTGGTGGCGGACAAGCTTAGATTATGCGACTGCGTGGTGTTTAATCGTTTTAAAGATGATATGGACAAAATGGAGTTTCATAAGATAGTAAGGACCTTTAACAGAAAAGCGGATATCCTGTATGAATATTCCTCTGACAGGGTGGAACAGGATGATATTCCGGATCCTCTGCCTTATGATATGGACTCTGACATAATAGAAATAGAAGACGACGATTATGCGGTATGGTACAGAGATGTAAACGAAGAGACTCCTGATTATGAAGGGAAAACCGTAAAGGTCAAAGGCCGAATCCTTACAGGGGGAGGCCTGCCGAAAGGATGCTTTGTACTGGGACGCCACGTTATGACATGCTGTGTGGATGACATAGAGTTTTGCGGAGTGGTCTGCCGTTTAAACAAAGATGATAAAGTTAATACTGTAAAAGGATATAAAAACGGCGACTGGGTAGAAGTGTCTGCGGTGATAACAGAAGAATATCATAAGACATACAACGGAGAAGCCGGACCGATACTTAACATTACTTATGTGGGCAGTACGGAAGAACCGGAAGAAGAAGTGGCTGTTTTCTATTGATCATATAGAAAGGGTGTTTTAATGCACGGATTAGACAGTTTGATACTGGATCTTACCCTTATCCTTGTAGCTGCTGCTGTGATAACAGTGGTCTTTAAAAAGCTCAAGCAGCCTGTAGTGCTGGGATATATAGTGGTAGGGATCCTTATAAGTCCTAATTTTAAATATCTGCCTACTCCGGTAAGCCTTGAGGATATAAACGTGTGGGCAACAATAGGGATAGTATTTCTTATGTTTGCTCTGGGACTGGAGTTCAGTTTCCATAAGATAGCTAAAGTGGGCGGAAGCGCAGTGATAACTGCAGGAACAGTAATGACGGCCATGATACTCATAGGATTTGCGTTAGGGAAATCTATGGGCTGGTCTACAATGAACTGCGTATTTTTGGGTGCGATGATATCTATGTCATCTACCATGATAATACTCAAGTCATATGATGAAATGGATCTTAAGTCAAATAAGTTTGCCCAGGTGGTACTGGGCTCTCTTGTAATAGAAGATATTGCCGGTATTTTTTTAATGATCGTGCTTACCACAGTATCGGTATCAAGCACGGTTTCGGGAGTGGCACTGGCTAAAGAACTGGTGGTACTGCTGCTCGCTCTGGTGGAGATCCTCTTTGCCGGAATATATGTGGTGCCGACTCTTCTGAACAAGGTAAAAGAACTTTTAAATAAGGAAATGATGCTGATAATATCTCTGGGATTCTGTATGCTGATGGTATTCATATCTACAGAGATAGGTTTTTCGGAAGCCCTGGGAGCTTTCCTTGCCGGATCCATATTGGCGGGGACTTCCTTTGCGGAAGAAATAGAGGAGATGGTCCAGCCTATAAAAGATCTTTTTGGAGCCATATTCTTTGTTTCAGTGGGAATGATGGTGGATCCTACTATGCTGGTGGAATACGCCGTGCCTATCCTTATCATTATAGCGGTGACTATAGCTGGACAGATGCTGTTTTCTATGACAGGAGCATTTCTTTCGGGACAGCAGATCCAGACTTCCGTTCGAGTAGGATTTTCCATGGTGCAGGTAGGAGAATTCTCCTTTATTATAGCAGCCCTTGGCGTATCTCTTGGTGTTATGGATGACTTCCTGTATCAGATAATAGTTTTTGTCTCCGTATTTACCATATTTTTCACCCCTATGTTTATCAAGACCGGAGCAAAGGCGGAGGAAGCATTGCCGAAGAAGCTGCCGAGTAAATGGCTGGATGCATTGAATTCCTACACTGAAGGCAAGGGAGAAAGTTCAAATTTCGACGAAGACTGGAAAAGCTTCATCAAAAGCTGCACGATCAAGATCATAGTTTGTGTGGCTGTTATGTTCATGATATATCAAGGGGGAATAAAATATGTGCTGCCTTATGTTCATGAAAACATAAATGATTCTGCTGTGATCAGCTGCCTTATAGCATTTCTGCTTATCGTGTTAATGGCTCCTTTTATTAACATACTATGCAGAAAGCGAAGTGTTCTTTTTAACAAACTGTGGATGAAAGATCCGATAAATAAAATCCCATTGATGTTGATAAGAGGACTGTGCGTATTTATTTCGGCAATAATAGTTATGGCGGTCATCAGAGGAGTCATAATAGATATTCCTGTAGGGATAGAGTTTATACTTGCGCTTCTGATTGTGGTCATGTTTGCAAAGTCGGATTTTATGAAGGGCCGGACTATGAATCTGGAAGCAAGATTCATAGCCAACTTCAATGACAAAGTCCTAAAGATGAAAAGTCTTGAAAGAGAAGAATCCACAGAGGGGCATCATCGTATTTTAGAAGAAATATATGCTGTAGATTTTCAGATGAAAGGTAGGGAAGGACTCAAGACCATCAATGATTTCAACGGAAGCCGGGCTTTTGGGATAACAATAGTTCAGATCATCAGAAAAAACGGTGAATATGTGAATGTTATAAAAGCAAACACTCATGTTCATGAAGGAGA
>JAFXHN010000026.1 GCA_017536365.1 Bacillota bacterium
AGATCGCTGATCTGGCAGATAAACTGGAAGATCAGATGAGAGGATATTCAGATGAAAAACTGCAGGGGATGGCGAATGAATTCAGAGCAAGACTTGCAGAAGGAGAAACTCTGGACGATATCCTGCCGGAGGCTTTTGCGGTATGCCGTGAAGCTGCAGACAGGACATTAGGCATGAGGCATTATTACGTACAGCTTGTCGGCGGCGTGGTCCTTCATCAGGGAAAAATAGCTGAAATGAAGACCGGTGAAGGTAAAACTTTGGTGGCAACTCTTGCGGCTTATCTCAATGCCCTTGAAGGTAAAGGTGTTCATATAGTAACTGTCAATGACTATCTTGCAAAACGTGATATGGAATGGATGGGAAGACTGTATAAATATCTTGGTCTCACCGTAGGATGTATCGTCGGCGGAATGTCATTGGAAGAAAGAAGAGCTGCATATGCATGTGACATAACTTATGCCACAAACAATGAACTGGGATTTGACTTCCTGAGAGACAATATGGTCATATATGCAGATCAAAGGCTCCAGAGAGGTCTGAATTATGCTATCGTTGACGAAGTGGACAGCGTGCTGGTGGATGAAGCAAGAACACCTCTGGCAATATCCGGGGAAGGCAATAAATCCACAGAAATGTATCAGGTGGCAAATTCATATATACGCAAGCTTACCAGAGATGAAGACTATACTGTTGACGAAAAGGATAAGAGCGTTTCCTTTACAGATCAGGGTGTGGCAGCTATCGAAAAGCATTTTAATATAGAAAATCTGTCCGACCCAGAAAATATGGCGCTCAACCATCATATAATCATTGCACTTAAGGCAAGAGATCTGATGCGTAAAGACGTTGACTATATCGTTAAAGACGGGGAAGTTGTTATCGTTGATGAACTGACCGGAAGACTTATGTTCGGAAGAAGATACGGCGACGGACTCCATCAGGCGATAGAAGCAAAAGAAAATCTTAGAGTAAAGAGAGAATCCAGGACACTGGGATCTATTACCATACAGAACCTGTTCAGAGGATACAGCAAACTGGCAGGTATGACAGGTACAGCCAAAACAGAAGAAGAGGAATTCAGAGAGATCTACAATCTGGATGTTGTAAGCATTCCTACGAATAAACCTACTATCAGAAGAGATGATCCGGATTCTGTATATGCAACAGAACAAGGTAAATACAATGCTATCATTAAATCTATCGAAGAAAAGCATGCAGCGGGTCAGCCGCTGCTGGTAGGTACTATCTCAATTCAGAATTCGGAAAAGATAAGCGCGATCCTGAAAAAGAAAGGGATTAAACATAATGTCCTCAATGCAAAGCATCATGAACAGGAAGCGTCTATCATTGCAGAGGCAGGAAGATTAGGCGCAGTTACCATCGCAACAAATATGGCCGGCAGAGGTACGGATATTATCTTAGGCGGGAACCCTGAATTTTTGGCAAAGCAGGATATGAGGAAAAAAGGATATGACGAAGAAACCATATCCTATGCTTCAAGCATGATCTATCTTACAGATCCTGCGCTTATTGCAGCCAGAGATGAATACAAAGCGCTTTATAATAAGTATAAAGCCGAAAGACAGGAAGAGCATGATAAAGTAGTTGAAGTCGGAGGACTGCATATAATAGGAACAGAACGCTACGAGTCAAGACGTGTGGATAATCAGCTCAGAGGCCGTTCCGGCCGTCAGGGGGATCCGGGATCATCGCAGTATTTCGTATCTTTGGAAGACCCTCTTATGAGGATATTCGGAGGCGAAAAGATCCAGACTATGGTCAAGAAAATGGGAATTGCCGAAGATGAAGCCATCGAAGCGAATGTTCTTACGAAGTCGATAGAAAATGCACAGAAAAAGGTGGAAGGCAGAAACTTCTCCCTTAGAAAGTTTATCCTTCAGTACGACAACGTTATGAACAAGCAGAGGGAAGTTGTTTACAGAGAAAGAAAACGTGTTCTGGAAGGCGAAAACCTCAGAGACCATCTCTTCTCAATGCTGGATGAGATCGTTGCCGAATACGTGGAAATGATGGCTGTGGCTTCAAAGTATCAGGAAGAATGGGATCTTGAAGAACTTCAGAGAAATATCAATAAGATATGTGCAAATGCTCCTGAACTGCATTTTGACAACATCCTTGAGATGGAAGAAGCAGACGTTAAAGATGCCATAATGGAACAGTTTGAAGAGATCTATCGCAAAAAGGAAGAAGAGATAGGCCTCGACAGGATAAGAGAAGTAGAAAGAATGATACTTCTCAAAGTAGTAGATACTAAATGGATAGATCATATAGATGCAATGGACCAGCTCAGACAGGGTATCGGACTCAGAGCAATAGGACATGAAAATCCTACAGCAGCTTATGCTAAGGAAGGTTTTGAAATGTTCGAACTGATGATCAAGAGCATCAAAGATGATATGGTAAAATACTGTTTCAATGCTACTGTAGAAACATCTACAGACAGAAGCCAGGTTGCCGGCGGAGGTAAAACCGTTAAGACAGAGTATGTGGATGACGAAGTAAACAGAGCTCAGGGAGTAGAAGCTCCTTTGAACAATAATTCGGGAAGCAGCAAGCCTGCACAGGAACCTATCCGAAAGGCTCCGAAGGTAGGACGAAATGATATGTGTCCTTGCGGAAGCGGGAAAAAGTACAAGAACTGCTGCGGAAAGGAAAATTAGATGGTACAGTTAGACCAGATAAAATATGAGCTTAAACAAAAAGCTGAAAATATAAAAGAATTGGGTGTTTCCCTTTGACCTGGCAGGTCTTGGGAAACGTCTTGAGGAAATAAACCGCAGGATTGAGGCGGAAGGCTTCTGGGATGATCATGAAAGCGCCCAGAAAGTATTGAAAGAAAAGAAGTCTATAGAGGTAAAACTTGAGGAGTTCAAGGGTCTTGAAACTTCTTTTTCTGATGTGGAAATACTGATAGAATTGGCAGAAGAAGCGGAAGACGAATCCATGGTCCCTGAAATAGAGGAGACCTATCGCACTCTTATAAAAGAGCTGGAAGCTATGACGATAAAAGTGCTGCTGTCAGATGAATACGATAAAAACAATGCTATCATATCCATTCATGCAGGCTCCGGAGGAACCGATGCTCAGGACTGGGCAGAAATGCTTGTAAGGATGTATGTGAGATGGGCTGAATCAAAAGGGTATAAGGTGAAGACTGTAGATATGCAGGCTGATCCCGAAGGCGGTATAAAAAGTGCCACCTTCTTCATAGAAGGAGAGTATGCGTACGGATATCTGAAAAACGAAAAGGGTGTTCACAGGATAGTGAGGATATCGCCATTCGACTCCTCCGGAAGAAGACATACTTCGTTCTCGTCTTTGGATGTTATGCCGGAAATAGAGGAGGATATAAATCTTGAGATCAATCCTGAGGATCTTAGGATTGATACCTACAGATCCAGCGGAGCCGGCGGCCAGCATGTAAACAAGACTGAGTCAGCTATCAGGATCACTCATCTGCCAACAAATATCGTCGTGACTTGTCAAAATGAAAGATCTCAGCACCAGAACAAAGATATGGCTATGAAGATATTAAAAGTCAAACTTCTTGAACTGGCGAAGCAGGAGCATAAAGATAAAATCGATGAACTTAAAGGAGACTACGGTCAGATCTCCTGGGGAAGTCAGATACGTTCATACGTGTTCCATCCGTATACTATGGTCAAGGATCATCGTACAGGAGCGGAAGTGGGGAATGTGCACGCTGTAATGGACGGAGATCTTGACTATTTCATCAATGAAAAACTTAAAGGAACTGTAAAGGAATAAGCAATGAAAATCAAGGCAGTAATGATAGACTTTGACGGAACATTGGCAAACACCAACGGCCTTATAATCAAAAGCCATCAGCATACATTCAGAACTTTTCTGGGCCATGAAGGTGATGAGAAACTGATCAAATCAACGTTTGGAGAACCTTTGTGGCTTACGATGGAGAAGTTTTTCGGAAAAGAATTTGAAGAAGAAGCAGTAAATGTATACAGAGCCTTTCAAAAAGACCGGTTTGCAGATCTTATAGAGGTTTTCCCGGGAATGGATAAGGCAGTGAAAACACTTAAATCACAGGGTTATAAAGTTGCCCTGGTAACTTCTCGATTAAAGAATTCTACATTTGCGGGGATAGAGAGATTCGGGCTCTTGGAATACTTTGACGTGATAACTACTCTTGATGACATCACAAAACACAAGCCTGATCCGGAATCTATCAATGTGACACTGAAAAAGCTGGGTTTTTCTGCAGAAGAAGCTGTAATGATAGGTGACAGCAGATTTGATATACTTTGTGCTGAAAATGCGGGCTGCAGGTCTATACTTGTAGACTGGTCCGTTACAGAAGCAGAAGAAAGAATTCGATTGAATGCGGATTATATTGCAAAAAATGCGGAAGATATGATCAGATGGATAAATGAGAATTAAGGAGAACTTAAATGTTACTGATTAAAAATATTAAAATATTGACCGCATCTGATAAGAACTATAATAAAGCCGATATTTTGATACAAGAAGGAAAGATAGCAGATATAGCAGAGAATATTTCTGCCGAAGGCTGCGATGTGATAAACGGAGAGGGATTGATCGCTGCTCCGGGGTTTATAGATGCTCATACTCACTTAGGTATGTGGGAGGATGCTATAGAGTTCGAGGGTGCAGACGGCAATGAAATGACGGATCCTATAACTCCGGAGATGAGAGCCATAGACGGAATAAACCCTATGGACAGAACGTTTAAAGATGCCTATACCGCAGGAATAAC
>JAFXHN010000027.1 GCA_017536365.1 Bacillota bacterium
GGATGTCATAATAACGGACCATCATACTGCAGGAGACAGGATAGCCGACTGTATAGTTATAAATCCTAAGCAGCCGGGATGCGAATATCCATATAAAGAATTATGCGGATGCGGAGTGGCCTACAAATTGATACAGGCGCTTCAGAGGAGCTGCGGACTTGGCAAAAAGTCTTTGAAAAAAGGTCTGGATCTTGTGGCTATAGCTACAGTTGCTGATATCGTGCCCCTGCTGGATGAAAACAGGACTTTTGTTAAATACGGATTGAAGGCCGTTAATCATAAGAAGAGGATAGGACTGGAGAGTCTTATCAAGGCGATTGGGCTGGACGGCAAAACTATCTGCGCTTCTGATATTGCGTTTATAATTGGACCTCATATAAATGCGGGGGGAAGAGTGGATACGGCAGAGGATAGCCTGCTTCTGCTTATGGAGACCCATGAAGAGCGTTGTGAACAGCTGGCGCAAAAGCTTATTGAAAACAATACTTTGAGAAAAAATCTTCAGTTGAAAGGTTTCGAACTTGCAAAAAAACATCTTAAAGAAAAGGAAACAGAGAATTTGATACTGGTTTCCGGTGAAGACATACATGAGGGTGTTGCAGGGATAGTTGCAGGAAAACTCAAAGAGGAATTTTGCAGACCGGCGCTGATCGTTACAGGGAATAAAGAAAACGGAGTGCTTAAAGGAACAGGAAGAAGTATCGATACCATCAATCTATATGATCTGTTAAAGAGCCAAGAAGAGAAACTGATAAACTTTGGAGGTCACAAAGCCGCCTGCGGATTCTCTATAGCTAAAGATGATCTGGAAGCCTTTAGATGCGGTATAGAAGAGGAAATATCCAAAATGAAAGAATCCGATCCGGGATTGCTGGACGAAGTGCTTAACATTGACGGAGTTTTGAAACTTGAAGAAGCAGATAATGACTTCGGCTGGATGGTGGAAAAGCTTGAGCCTTTTGGTCAAAAAAATCAAAGACCTGTATTTATGGTCAAAGGAGTTTATATACACGATTTAAAATATGTGGGGAAAGAAAAAGAACACTGCAGATTCTTTATGAGGGATCTGATGGGGAATTCTTTGGAATGCATAATGTTTAATGGCGAGAAGATCTTTAGAGAGATCTCCATTGAAGGAAAACTTTTTGATTTTGCGGGAAGAGTTAATATGAATTATCGCGGAGGAACATATAATATACAGTTCATACCTATAGATTTCAGAAGGAGTTTAAAATGAGAGATAGGAAAAAGACCATTGCAGCCTGCTGTATAACCTTTGTGATCACTGTTGTAGGAACCATTGGGTTTATGAGTGTTTTCAATGTAGGCATAGGGGATAAAGCATTTGTCTCGTTAACAGAATATCAGCAAATGAAGACCATCGCTACCAGATATGCAGAGCTGGATTCATTGTATAATTTTTTGGAAGCAAACTATTACGAAGAGCTGGATGAGGAAGCACTTACGCTGGGTATGTATAAAGGCTTGTTTGAAGGAACGGGAGATCCCTATACAAAGTACTTAAGCGAGGAAGAAAGAGAAAGTCATGAAGAATACTTCTCCGGAGAATTTGAAGGTATAGGAGTGAGTATGAACGCTTCTTCAGAAGGGTACATACAGATAATCTCCGTCATGGATGATTCTCCTGCAAAAAAAGCGGGAGTCAAGGATGGGGATATAATCCTTGCCGTAGATGATGTAAGATACAGCGGCTCTGAGCTTAGCGAAGCAGCTGAAGCCTTGAGAGGAGAAAAGGGCACAAAAGTAAAGATGACTGTCAGCCGAGACGGAGAGATACTGCATTTTGAATTGACCAGAGCACCTGTAACAGATGTGTCTGTTTATTCAGATATAATAGAAGACAATATGGGATATATTCGGATAACTTCTTTTGTTGGAAATACAGCGGAGCTTTTCAAAGAAGAGCTGGAGGAACTGGAGAAAAAGAAAGTATCGGGGCTCATAATAGATATAAGATCTAACGGAGGAGGCTTGGTCAACGAAAGTGTCGAGATCGCAGATATGCTGATGGATGAAGGTGTTGTGGTTTACGCCGAAGACGGCAACGGAGAGAAGACATATTATAAAACAAAAGCAGGAAGAACGCCTCTTAAGTATGTGGTGCTTGTGAATAAAGGAACTGCCAGTGCATCTGAGATCCTTGCGGCGGGTATACAGTGCAATAAAGAAGGGACTGTATTAGGCGAAACCACCTTTGGCAAGGGGATCATTCAGAAATCCTGGAGATTGACTAACGGCGAGGGCGCAGAGATAACAATTGCTCAGTATTTCACCGCTGATGGAGAAGTGATACATGAAAAAGGCATCACACCGGATATCGTGACGGAACTGAAAGAAGAAGATATCACAGACGGTATGGTGACAAATGACAGACAGCTTCAAAAAGCAGTGGCGGTTTTAAAGAAATGATATTATGATTAAAGCGGCATAAAGGTGTATACATGGACGAAGAAAGACTTCTTATTGCCGGGATCGAAGATAAACGAGAACAATGCGAGGAGCGGTATATGATAACAAATACCGCTTTTCTTGATGTAAGACAAAGATCTGCGGCAGAAATATATATTAAAAAGTGCGGCGTAAAAAACGGTATATTTAGAGGCGGGCATGACGGAGCTGAACGTTGTGTCCTGATTTTCCTGCCGGAATATTTAGGCCTGAGTGATGATTTGGAAGAATTTTTCAAAGAAGAGCCGGAAAATGATCCTTTGGCAGTAATAAGAGTAACAAAAGCTCAGAAAGCAGGAGAATTAACTCATAGAGACTATTTGGGAGCACTAATGGGTCTGGGGATAAAAAGAGAGTGCATAGGAGATATTTTGGTCAGACCTGATGGGGCGGATATTATTGTGCTTAGAGAAATAAGCGAGTATATTGCAATGCATTTTGACAAAGCCGGAAGGATCAGTCTCAATGCAGAGAAGATAGATATATCTCAGGTGAGGACAGCCGAACAAAAAATCAGGGAAAAGAGTGATACAGTCGCATCGCTTAGACTGGACAATGTGGTCTCTTCCGCATTCAATGTACCGAGAACATCAGCAGCGGCTGCAATCAAAGCCGGTTTGGTTTTTGTAAATAATATTCAGATAGAGAAGACAGACCTGCAGATCAAAGAAGGCGATTTTTTCTCTTATAGAGGCAAAGGCAAGTGCCGTCTTGCTGAGATAGGGGGAAAGAGTCGCAAGGACAGGCAGTATATAAAAATTCATATTTACGAATAAGGAAATTGTATGGAAAGTAATTCATTATCTAAAGACATAAAGTTTGCATTGGAAAAGTCCCTTGCCATATTGCCAAGCTACATAGTTTTGGGTATAGGGTTTGGGGTAATGATGTCAGATGCCGGTTATTCATGGATATGGCCGGTGCTTATGAGTGTTGCTATTTTCGGCGGTTCGCTTCAGTATGCCGCTGTAGGGCTGCTTTCATCGGGGGCGTCTATATTGACTATTGCGATCATTGCATTGACTATTCATGCCAGATTATTTATTTATTCACTGTCTATGCTGGACAGGTATAAGGGCATGGGCAAGGTAAAACCGTATTTGATATACGGGCTGGTGGATGAAAGCTACTCTATAGTCAGCAGTGACAGTATCATCCCGAAAGAGGTGAACAAAAAAATCTTTTATCTGTTTGTAACACTGTTTGATCAAATCTGGTGGGTAATAGGATGCGCTATAGGAGGCCTGCTGGGACCTATAATACCTTTCGACACTACAGGGATAGATTTTGCAATGACTGCACTCTTTACCGTGCTTCTGCTGGAACAGCTGCTCAGGAATAAAGAACGAAGGCCTGCATTTTTGGGAATAGGAGTTACCTTTTTAAGTCTGCTGATATTCGGAGAAGAGATATTCCTCATCCCGGCTATAATCGTAATAACATTGATCCTGATA
>JAFXHN010000028.1 GCA_017536365.1 Bacillota bacterium
GCTGCTCACGACTGCTGTAATGTCCGGCTCTTTCACTGCCAATATATTTTGATGCACTGTCAGAAATAAATCTTGAATCCTGTCCCACAGAAAGCACCATATCCAGTTTTTTAATGCCTGCATAATCTCCCACTTCTCTGTGGTATTTTTCTGTGTCCTGACCCATACCAAGCATATCTCCCAGTATAGCTATCTTTCTCTTCCCTTCCACCGACAGCAGTACATCTATTCCCGCCTTCATAGAATCCGGACTAGCGTTATATGTATCATCTATTACTTTAACTCCATGAGATGAATTGCATATAACAAGCCTTTTATCGGTGTGATGGCATTTTGAAATGGTGTCCGCTATCAGTGACAGCTCTACTCCGGCCTCAGCAGCTGCGGCAACAGCCATAGCTCCGTTGTGTCCGTTATGAACACCCGGAATAGGTATCCTGAATCCATATTCTTTTTGTCCGATCTGAAGTACAAGGTCCACCCCTTCCTCAGACCTATCCGTTATTTTCCTTATTATATAGTCGCAATCCTCAGAAGAACCTACTTTTATTACTTTATACTTTTTATCATCCCAGTTCTCTGAAGAAAGAAGATCATTGTCATAGTTTATGATAAGTTTTGATCCTTCGTCGAAGTAATTCGTGATCTCCATTTTAGCTTTTAAAATGTTCTCTCTGCTTCCAAGGTCTGCGATATGAGATACTCCTATATTTGTTATAAGAGCCATATCCGGTCTGGCAATATCCGCGAGAAGATCCACCTCTCCAAAATGGCCCATGCCCATTTCAAAGACAGCTGCCTGATGGTCTGTTTCCACACTCAGAGCTGTGAGCGGCATTCCAATATGATTATTGAAATTTCCCATATTTTTTGCGGTTTTGTATTTGCCGGAAAGGCTCCAGAACAGCAGCTCTTTAGTGCTGGTCTTTCCGGTACTTCCCGTAACGCCTACTTTAAATAGTTTTTCAAAGCTTCTCAAATAATATTTAGCCAGTTCTTGAAGAGCTTTTAAAGTGTCTTCCACAAGGATCAGAGCCATCCCGTCACAACCGTTGATTTTTTTGGAAACCACTGCGGCTCTGCATCCGGCTTCATATGCTTTGTTTATATAATCATGCCCGTCTGTTCTTTCTCCTTTCAGAGCAAAAAACACTTCAGTGTCAGTGATCTTTCTGGTGTCGGTAGAAACGCCCGAAACCTGAAATGAACTGCTTCCTGCTATTAAGCTTCCTTTTACAGCTTCGGCGATCTCCCCTATAGTAATTGACCTCATATTACCTCCGGATCATTTTTCGTTTAATATTTCCTGGATAACTTCTTTATCATCGAAATGGATCTTTTCTGTGCCTATGATCTGATAATCCTCATGGCCTTTTCCTGCTACGATGATCACATCTCCCGGTTCATATATTTCTATAGCTTTTCTTATAGCTTCTTTTCTGTCTATTTCCATAATATATGGGCAGTCTGTCTCAGCTATCCCTGCTTCGATATCATCGAGTATCCCTTTAGGATCTTCAGTCCTTGGATTATCGCTGGTCACTATGCAGTAGTCACATCTTTCTCCTGCCGCTCTTCCCATCATAGGACGCTTTGTTTTATCTCTGTCACCGCCGCAGCCGAATACACTTATAAGTCTTGCCTTTTTAAACTCATTCGCTGTATCCAAAACTTTTATCAGCGCATCCGGTGTATGAGCATAGTCCACTATCACTACCACGCCCTTATCATTAGGCACCAGTTCAAATCTCCCCGGCACGCCTTTTATGCTTTCTATACCTGATGCTGCTTCCTGAGGATCTATCCCGCTTTCATAAGCAGCAGAAAAGGCCGCCAGCGCATTGTATACTGAAAACGCTCCCGGTATATTTATCCTCATTCCTGCCGCATAAGCACCTTTGTGATAGATCTTCACTACAGAATGAGTATCCGCTTTATATGCAACTTCGGCAAAGTAATCCGCTTCCGGATCCTGTACCGAATAAGAATACACTCTTATACCTTCTTCTTTAAGCTCCCTGTACATCCTATCGCCGTACTCATCGTCTATATTGATAAGTCCGCCGCCCCATACTTTATAAAAGAGCTTCTTTTTTGCCTGATAATATTCTTCAAAATCCTTGTGGAAGTCAAGATGGTCTTCCGTGAGATTTGTAAATATACCATAATCAAAAACCACATTATCTACTCTGCCCATATATAAAGCATGGGAAGAAACTTCCATAGAGCATGCTCTGTCTCCGCCGTCCACCATTTCTCTGAACATCTTGTGTATCTCATAGGACTCAGGCGTTGTATGAGTGGATTCTTTTACTTTGTTGCCTGCTTTATATGAAATAGTTCCTATAAGACCGCAGGGAGTTCCCGATGTCTGCAGTATACTGTTTATCATATATGTTATAGTGGTCTTTCCGTTTGTTCCTGTTACACCGAAGATCTTAAGCTTATCTGCCGGCTTTCCAAAGAAGTTGGCAGAAATCTTTCCCAAAACATCTCTTGTATCTTCACATATTGCCACAGGAATGATCCCTTCTTCATAATCAGCGTCTTTCTGTACAAGAGCACAAACCGCTCCTTTTTCTGCAGCATTTTTTATATATTTATGCCCGTCAGAAGCAAAGCCTTTTATGCATACGAAAATATTACCTTCTTCAACGTTTCTTGAATCATAAGCGATCCCTGTAACGTTAAAACTTTCATCCATATTGTGCTCCGCTTTTATTCCGGAAAACAAATCTTTAATGATCAAAACAAACGCCTCCCGTTCTCAAAAATCTATTCAGTATAAATATATACTGTAGTACCTTCTTCTACTCTTGTCAGGTATTTCGGATACTGGTCTACTACTTTCAGAGACGTGTCCGTAGAAGTTTCCGGCATTACGATATACTTAAGACCTTGATTCTGTATTATCTTTATAGCTTCTCCGACCGTATGTCCGCACAGATTCTGAACCGTCAATGAACCGGAATCTATATTCTGTCTTTCTTCACTTGTATAATCAGGTTCTATCTGCATATATACCAAGGTTTCTTCAAGAAAATCTCTTGCATATGGTACTGCCATCGTGCTTGCGTAGTGAGTTGCGCCTGCAGGTTCGTCAACGATGAAAAGCAAAGCTATCTCAGGATCATCGGAAGGAGCGATAGCGAAGAATGAACAGTATACCTTTCCGTCTGCGTATCTTCCGTTTATTACCTTGTCAGCAGTACCTGTCTTACCGCCTACCTTATATCCCGCAATATAAGCCTGTTTACCTGTACCTTCATCTACAACGCTCTGCATGATCTGACGCATCTCTGCAGAAGTTTGTTCAGAAACGGTCCTTCTCACAACTTTGGATTCGTTTTTAAATATAGTATTTCCATCATCATCTCTTATCTCCTTGACTACATGAGGCTGCATTAGATATCCTCCGTTGGAGATAGATGACAGTGCTGTTATAAGCTGTATAGGTGTCACAGATATACCATGACCGTATGACATTGTAGCCAGTTCGCCCGGTTTTATGGTGTCTCGGTCATACATGATAGTGCTGGTCTCCCCAGGGAGATCTATTCCCGTCTTTGCAGAGAAACCAAGGGCATCAAGGTAATCAAAATACTTTTGGGCCCCTATTCTTAATCCGAGAGTTACAAACACAGGATTACAGGAGTTCTGTACCCCCTGAGCCAAGGTCTGTGTCCCATGAGGATTGTAGTATCTCCAGCATTTTAATATGTCTGTATATAACTGAATATGTCCTACACAGGTAAAAGTCTCCGATGTGCTGGTCAAGCCTTCCTCTAAAGCTATAGCCGTAGTTATAAGCTTGAACGTGGATCCCGGTTCGTAAGTATCACTCACAAGAAAGTTTCTCCACATCGTATTCCAGTATTGAACTCTGTCTGCATCGGATTCCAATGCATCATACTCTTCCTGAGCTTTTGCTGTTGTAGGTGTTCTTGGGTCATTGAGATCAAATCCCGGATATATGGACATAGCCAGTAATTCTCCGGTATCAGGATCCATAGCTATACCCATTGCCCTTTTAGCACCTGTATCGTTATAAGCATCCTGCAATGCCTTGTCAAGATAGTGCTGGACTACTTCATCTATAGTAAGGATAACATTCAGTCCATCTTCCGCCTCATAATATTTTTCCGTACCATAAGATAACTGTCTGCCGGAAGCATCAGTGTTTCTTATTATCCTTCCTGATTTACCGCTTAAATAGTCGTTGTAAGAAAGTTCTACTCCCGTTATTCCATTATTGTCGTCAGTAGTATGACCAATCAATACTGATCCAAAAGCTCCGTAAGGATAATATCTTTTTGTACTTTCATCCACAGATATCCCCGGAAGCTTACCTTTTTTCATATATGCACGGATCTTCTCTGCCTGATCGGTATCAAGTCTTTTGGCAATGTTCACCAGCGCAGAATTTTTCTCAATGGAATCTTCTATAGCTTCCGCATCTCCGCCTGTTACTTTTGCCAGTATTGACGCCATTGCTTCAGGATCGCCGTTCTTATCCTTGACTTCTGCAGGTCTTACCCAAACTGTATATGTAGGAGCATTTACCGCAAGCTCTTTCATATTCCTGTCGTATATGGCTCCTCTTTCAGCAGTTATAGGAGTATCCTTAGTCTGCTGCTCAATAGCTTTATCAGAATATTCTTTTCCATCTACCAGCATTATCCATCCCAGTCTTACCGACAATACAAGAAAGACTACGCAGCATAGAGCAAAAAGAATGATTATTCTTTTTTTATTGTTAGTTCTTGCAGGTGCTGCCAAATCAATACACTCCCTTTTAACGCAAAAACCCGGCTTAGCTAATCAAGATAAGTGATAATTGTAACGTATCATCAAATCTATTAACCTATCCGGATTTTCTATGATATTTATTATAATAGTATTCTGCTGCAATTATTTTATTCCCACATTGGCACTCCGTCGTTATTCAGCACTGGCTGTATAAACGGTCCCCGTACCGGAATTTATGTATACATACTGAGACGAAGAAGGATATTCCATACCCAACTCAGCCACAGCTTTTGATTCTATCACCTCAGGCGACATATTCGTTGTTACCTGAAGGTTAAGATCATCTATCTCAGTCTGCAGTTCCGCAATTGCTGCATTGGTTTCATTTATCTGATACTTAACGGATGTTCCATATGCCGTAAAGCTGACTCCCACCACCAAAAGTATCGCTACCATAAACAAAGCTTTGAACATCAGTTTCTTTTGGCTCTTGAACAAAGCTTCGTTGTTCTTTACAACTCTGAATTTTTCAGATTTTTTATTTTTAACACCGTAACGGTCGTTATCTGCACCATGATCAAATCGTCTAGCAGTCTGCATATTTTTCCTCCCTGCTTAAACACGTTCGACAACTCTGAGCTTCGCGCTTCTTGAGCGCGGATTTTCCGTAAGTTCTTCTTCGCCTGCAACTGTAGGTTTTCCGGTTATTTTTTTCAGCCTAGGCTTGTTACCGCAAACACACACAGGCAGACCCGGCGGGCAAGTGCACGGATTTACTTCTTTTGCAAAAGCCTCCTTAACTATCCTGTCTTCCAGTGAATGAAATGTAATGACAGAAAGTCTTCCTCCCGGAGCCAGCACATCAATAAAATCCTCCGCAGCCTTTCTCAGCTGTCCCAATTCGTCGTTTACCTCGATCCTAATAGCCATGAAAGTGCGTTTAGCAGGATGCGGACCGTCTCTTCTCGCAGATGCCGGCACAGCTGCCTTTATTATCCTGACCAATTCCTCGGTAGAATCGATCTTCTTCTTAGCTCTTTCCTTGACTATAAAGTCGGCAATACGGGAAGCCCATCGTTCTTCCCCATATTCTTTGATTATTCGCTTCAGTTCACCGGAAGAGTACTCGTTTACCACATCGTACGCGGTAAACACATCGTCCCGGTTCATTCTCATATCTAATGGTGCATCCTGCATATAAGAAAAACCTCTTTCAGGATTATCAAGCTGGAATGATGATACGCCCAGATCCAGCATGGCACCGTCTATTTTTTCTAAATTTAAGTCTTGTAAAATTTCTTTTATGTTTGAATAGTTGTCCTGAACAAAAATTTTCTTGCAGTCAAACTCTTTCAATCTCTGGGAAGCTGCCGCCAAGGCATCTTTGTCACGATCTATTCCTATCAAAGTGCCTTCTTTCGACAGGCGTCGACAAAGTTCAGACGCATGTCCGCCTCCGCCAAGAGTTCCATCTACATATATACCGTCAGGTTTAACATTCAACCCATCTACAGTTTCATAAAGCAATACCGAAGTGTGTTTGAATTCCATGTTTCACCTATATCTTAAGCCCCGGTATTTTCTCTGCCAAGGATATGCACTCATTGATGTCTACCGGCTTGCTGTCAAGGACATCCTTGCTCCAGATCTCCATTTTACTTCGATTTCCAATAACCACAATCTCTTTGGTTATTCCTGCGTATTCGCGCAGATGTTGTGGTATTATAACTCTTCCCTGCTTGTCTATCTCGCATTCGGAAGCTCCGCCGAAGAACCATCTTTCAAAATCTCTAAGAGATTTTCCTCCGGATTCTATGCCTTCAAATTTCTCTTCGACTCTATCCCATTCTACCAAAGAATAAGCATTTAGGCAACCGTCCAGACCCCTGGTCATGATGAAGCGCACCCCAAGTTCATCCCTGAATTTTGAGGGTACTATGAACCTACCCTTTACATCTAAGGAATGTTGGAATTCTCCTATTAACAAGCGCTTCACCCCCTCTATTTTTAGGTAAATCCACTATACACCACTATGCACCACTTTTCAACCACTTTTCAATTATTTTACAGATTGTTAAGGAATGATTACATCAAAAAACCCCAACATATTGTTTTGGCAATATAGTTGAGGTTGGCTTTTACAATATTTTGTGTTTTAATTTTTTTGCATAAACGTAATATGTTTCACAAATATTACAATTATATTACAATTTCTTTTTTTTGACATAATAAACGGCTCCGCAGAGCAGTATTGCAGCGATACTTACGAGCTGGGCCGTCCTGAATCCCATGAAGTACAGGCTGTCAGTCCTAAGACTTTCCACGAACAGCCTTTCTGCGGAATACATTATGCCGTATAACAACGTGATCTGACCTTTAAATTTTCTGTTCGGAGATATTTTTATAAGGAATATGAACAAAAACATGCACCAGATCGATTCATACAGGAATGTTGGATGAACCATTTGGCCGTTTACTTCTATAGCCCACGGAAGATCAGTTGCCACACCATATGCTTCCTTGTTGATATAGTTGCCCCATCGGCCTATTGACTGTCCCAAAGCAACCGCCGGCATTACCAGATCGGTAAGATCCCAGGCATTAACGGACCATTTTTTACATAATATAACAGCCACCGCCACGGCAAATATCAGTCCTCCGTGAAACGCAAGGCCTCCCTGTTTTATATTTATTATCTTAAACAGGTCGCCTTGATAGTAACTCCAGTTGAACACTATGTACCAAAGGCGAGCTCCTATCACAGCCGCCGGTATGCAGAACAGACCGAAGTCTATTATCCTTTCAGATTCTATGCCAAACCTCGGTGCTCTTTTATATGTTATAAAAATCCCTAACAGCATTCCTGCAGCGATAAGGATTCCATACCATCTGACTTCATTTCCCAAAAAAGTAAATGCAACAGGATCCATTATATCCACCTACTATTCAAGACATGTTATATATGGAAGATTTCTGTATTTTTCATCATAATCCAAACCATATCCTACTATAAAACGGTTTTCTATCTCGAAGCCCACATAATCCGCTTTCATATCCACCTTTCTTCTTGCCGGTTTATCCAGTAAGGTGCATACTTTGATGGATTTTGGATTTCTTCCCCAAAGGCTTTTGATAAGATAATGAAGTGTCAGCCCTGAGTCTATGATGTCTTCTACGATAAGCACATTTTTACCTTCAATACTGGTATCGAGGTCTTTATTGATTTTTACCACACCGGAACTTTTTGTAGATGCGCCGTAGCTTGATACAGCCATAAAATCTATTCTCGCATCCAATGTAAGTTTCTTAAGAAGATCTCCCGCAAAAATGCTTGCTCCTTTTAAGATGCAAATCATGATCACCGGTTCTCCGTTGTAGTCTCTGTCATAATCCGCAGATATCTGTTCTCCCAATTCTTTTACTCGTTTTGCTATTGTCTCTTCATCAAGCATTACATTTCCAAGGACTTCTTTATTCATCATTTTCGCGCATCTCCTTGTCTTCATCCATTACAACAAAATCTTCAACTTCTACTATTTTTTTACCTTTATATTTTCTGCCTTTCGGGTCGATTTTTTCATCTTTATAAGCAGACACCGGTTTATGAAGGTATGACAGTATTGCCGCCCAAACGGATATATCATCTATTATACTCAGACCCAAAACCGGAGCCGGTATCAAGTCTACAGGAGAAAACAGATATATAAGCCCTAATATAACGACAGCTTTATACCGTTTCGGGGCGGATTTATCCTTCATCATTTTTATTATATTTTTAATTTCTGCTGCGATCAGCGGAAATATCAGCCATCGTGCCACTGAGAAACCAACTCCCCGATAATAGACAGCAGCTCATTGCAGCCTGTCTTTTTTAATGAGGAAACAGGAAGAAGTATATCTTCCTTTTCCATACCCAGTTTCTTCCTTATTATGTTCTTATTCTTTGCCCATTCATTATTAGATATCTTGTCCGACTTTGTCGCCACCACAAGCCCGTCCAGCTCATAATGCTTCAGCCATTCATACATCTGAACATCCTGAGCTGAAGGTTCATGTCTGCTGTCTACAAGCTGGATAACTATAGCCAGATTATCTCTGGTTTTAAGATATGTCTCTATCATATCTCCCCAGTCATGACTTACAGATTTGGAAACTTTTGCATAACCATATCCCGGCAGATCCACTACTCGGAATTCGTCATTGTTTACCGAATAGAAATTGATGGTCCTTGTCTTGCCCGGATTACCGCTAACTCTTGCAAGGTTTTTCCTGTTCAGCAACAGATTTATCAAAGAGGATTTGCCGACATTTGATCTGCCGGCAAATGCGATCTCTACCACATCTTCGCTAGGATACTGAGAAGGCTTTGCAGCTATGCAGTTTAATTCGGATTTTTTTATCAACATTTGCTACTCCTTTACAAGTGCCTCCTTGAGAACTTGTCCCATATCTTCCATGAAAACAAATTCAAGCTTTTTCCTTACATTATTAGGAATGTCATCTATATCTCTTTCGTTTTCTTTTGGCAGGAGCACCTTTGTTATGCCTGCTCTGTGAGCTGCCAGCACCTTTTCTTTAATTCCTCCAACCGCAAGAACTTTTCCTCTGAGAGTGATCTCGCCTGTCATCGCCAGATCGTTTCTCACAGGCGTCTTAGTCAGTGCGGAAATAACCGATGTGCACATAGTTATGCCTGCAGACGGTCCGTCTTTAGGTATAGCGCCTTCAGGGATGTGTATATGGATATCTTTATCTTTGTAGAACGTTCCTTCCACTCCCAGTTCTTTAGCCATAGCCCTTATATAACTGATACCTGCCTTTGCGGATTCCTGCATCACGTCTCCGAGTTTTCCTGTGAGCACCAGTTTGCCTGTACCATCCATTACTGTAGTCTCTATAGAAAGGGTCTCTCCTCCCACTCTTGTCCAGGCAAGTCCTGTGACCATGCCTATCTCCGGAGCTTCTCCTATCTTATCATAGAGGAATCTGTGTCTTCCCAGATATCCCGTAAGATTCTTGGATGTCACATTAATGCTTATATCCTTCTTCTGAACGATCTTTCTTGCTGCTTTTCTGCATACATTGGAGATCTCTCTTTCCAGATTTCTAACACCGGATTCTCTTGTATAGTAATTAATGATATCTCTTATTGCGCTCTCAGAGAATTTTATCTGTTCAGAAGTAAGTCCGTTTTCTTTTTCTTTTTTAGGCACCAGATATCTTTGAGCTATCTGAACCTTTTCTTCTTCTGTATAACTGGATATCTCAATGACTTCCATTCTGTCCAGAAGAGGTCTTGGAATGGTGTCAGTTGTATTAGCTGTAGTAATAAACATTACCTTTGACAAATCAAAAGGAACCTCTAAGAAATGATCGGTAAATTCCTTATTCTGTTCAGGATCCAGCACTTCAAGAAGAGCAGAAGCAGGGTCTCCTTTATAATCCGCTCCTATTTTATCGATCTCATCAAAAAGGAATACAGGATTTGAAGATTCCGCATCTCTTATTGCAGATATTATCCTTCCCGGCATAGAACCTATATAAGTCCTTCTGTGTCCTCTTATTTCAGCTTCGTCCCTTACTCCGCCCAGCGACATCCTTGCAAATTTTCTGTTCATGGCTCTTGCAACAGATTTTGCGATGGAAGTTTTTCCTACTCCCGGAGGTCCCACAAGACAAAGGATAGGTCCTTTAAGGTCTTTTGACAGTTGTCTTACAGACAGATACTCAAGTATCCTTTCCTTGACCTTTTCCATTCCGTAATGATCTTCATTAAGGATAGCTTCAGCTTTATCCAGATCAAGGGAATCCTTTGTGGATTTATTCCAAGGCAAAGATACGATCCAGTCCGCGTAAGTTCTTATAACGCCGCCTTCTGCTGAAGAAAGCTGAACTTTGTACAGACGTTTTATTTCTGTTTCTATTTTATCATGAGTTTTTTTCGGAAGTTTCAATGCCTTTAACTTCTTTAAATACTCTTCTACTTCTTCATCAACATTTTCGTCCTGATCGAGTTCTTCCTGAATAGCTCTGAGCTGTTCTCTGAGATAATACTCTTTCTGATTCTTGTTGATCTGTCCTCTTACTTTTTTGTTAATATCGTTTTCTATTTTTAATATTTCGATCTCATCATTAAGGATCTTTATTACTTTTTCTACACGTTCAACTACGTCAAAACATTCCAGCACGGTCTGCTTTACATCAGTTTTAACGTTCATATGTGAAATTATGGCATCTGCCATGTCCGCAGGATTCTCTATGGTATCCACTGACGCCAAAACTTCCTGAGGGATCTTGCCTTCCATACTGATATACTCATCAAAAGTATCTACCAGTGTTCTTGTCAAAGCCTTTAACTTCGCTTCGTCTTCCTCAGATATAATATCCGGCATTTCCTCGATACTGCATTTCAAATACGGAGATTCCTGGATTATTTCTCGGATCTCTGATCTGCAGACACCTTCTACCAGCACTCTTACTATGTCTCCCGGCATTTTAAGCATCTGCTTTATCTCAGCCACAGTTCCTATCCAGTAATAATCATCCGGAGTAGGAAGGTCCACTTCCGCATCCTTTTGTGTAACAAGGAAAATAGTTTGTTCCGTTATCATAGCTTCTTCCAGAGCTTTGATAGACTTTTCTCTTCCAACATCAAAATGTATCACATTATTTGGAAAAACTGATACTCCTCTGAGAGGTATAACAGGCAATTCTCTAAAATTCTTATTAGATTCTGTCATAATACACCAACTCCTTTAATCACAAGGAACCTTGCTGAATAAAATGCAAGGTTCCCATTATTTGCTGTGTTCGGCTCAAAGCCTTCGACAATGCTATGCCGATTCTTCCTCTTTCAATGATTCCGTCAGTCCTTTGACTGCTCTTTTACTCACCAAAACAGGCTTTGCATTTTTATCGTCCACCATCTCTTTTGTGATGATACATTTTTCCACGGTCTTCATTTCAGGAAGTTCATACATCACATCGAGCATTATTTTTTCTATTATTCCTCTCAGTCCTCTTGCTCCGGACTTTCTTTCCAAAGCCTTTTCAGCTATACGCTGAATAGCTTCTTTTTCAAATTCCAGTTCAACATTATCCATGCTGAACAGTTTTTTATACTGCTTTACCAGAGCATTTCTAGGTTCTGTAAGGATATTCATCAGAGCTTCTTTATCAAGCTGTTCCAAAACCACAAGCACAGGCAGTCTTCCTGCAAATTCAGGTATCAATCCGTATTTCAGAAGATCCTGAGGCTCTATCTGGCTCAGCAATTCTTTTTCTTCAGCCTTTGTTGTCTGTATATCCGAGTTGAAGCCTATGGTTTTTTCACCGATCCTTCTCTTGATCACTTTATCAAGTCCGGCAAAAGCCCCACCGCAGATAAACAGTATTTCATTGGTATCTATCTGAATAAACTCCTGATGAGGGTGTTTTCTGCCTCCCTGAGGCGGTACATTTGCAACAGTGCCTTCCAGTATCTTAAGAAGCGCCTGCTGTACGCCTTCACCGCTTACATCTCTTGTAATAGACGGATTATCTGACTTTCTTGCTATCTTGTCGATCTCATCTACGTATATAATCCCTTTTTGCGCTCTTTCCACATCGAAATCCGCTGCCTGAAGAAGTTTGAGCAGAATATTCTCCACATCTTCTCCTACATATCCGGCTTCGGTAAGAGCAGTTGCATCCGCAATGGCAAAAGGCACATTCAGCACTCTGGCAAGGGTCTGGGCCAGCAAAGTCTTTCCGGAACCTGTAGGTCCCACCAAAAGCACATTGCTCTTCTGTATTTCCACACCATCGGTGTCCATACCCGATTCCACTCTTTTATAATGATTATATACCGCTACAGCCAAAGCTTTCTTCGCTTCACTCTGTCCGATAACATACTGATCAAGGATACGAGTTATTTCCTTAGGTGTAGGAACATTTATTTCATCATCAACCGGCGGTCTGCTGTTCAATTCCTCAGCATCCAGGATATCCAGGCATAATTCTATACACTCGTCACAAATATATACCCCCGGTCCTGCAACCATCCTTCTGACATTTTCCTGAGATTTACCGCAAAACGAACATCTTATTGTATTATCATCAGTGGTCTTTGCCATAATACACTCCAAATTCCTTTTATTTTCTAGATTTTATTACTTTATCTATGATCCCGTAAGAAAGAGCTTCCTCTGCTGTCATAAAATTGTCTCTGTCTGTATCCTTTTCTACCTGTTCCATAGTCTGCCCTGTATTCTCACTAATAATTCTGTTGAGAGTTTCTCTGATCTTTAAAAGTCTTTCGGTATGGATCTTGATATCTTCCGCCTGACCTCTTACTCCTCCGAGAGGCTGATGGATCATGATCTCTGAATTAGGAAGGGCCAGTCTTTTACCTTTTGCTCCGGAAGAAAGCAGAAATGCTCCCATGCTTGCCGCCATTCCTATACATATTGTAGAAACATCACATTTTATGAACTGCATCGTATCATAAATTGCCATCCCCGCTGTTACTGAACCGCCCGGACTGTTGATATAAAGATTTATATCCTTATCCGGATCCTCAGATTCTAAAAATAAAAGCTGTGCTACGATCAAGCTCGCGGTATGATCGTTTATCTCTTCACCCAAAAAGATTATCCTGTCCTTCAGAAGCCTGGAATAGATATCAAATGATCTTTCCCCTCCGGATGTCTGTTCTACTACCATTGGTACTAAAGGCATAATCGCTACTCCCCTTTCATATAAATGAATTTAATTGTTTCAGGCAGGAAGATCCTGCCTGTTAAACTTGCTTATTTAAATACTGCTGTATCGTACATGAGCTGGATAGTCTTCTTATTTCTGATATCCTGCATGATAAGTTCGATATTCTGTGCATCGAATTCTTTTTTAAGTACGTCGAATTCCATTCCGTAATGGTCTGCTATACCTTTGATCTCAGCATTGATCTCTTCTTCTGTTGCATCAAAGTTTTCGATATTTGCAATTTCATCTATAATGAGTCTTGTCTTCATCTTCTTGTAAGCATCAGGTTTGATCTCATTCTTGTAATCTTCGATAGTTTTACCCATGTATTTGAGGTAATCTTCGAGAGAAATACCCTGGTACTGAAGCTGCATCTGAATTTCATCAAGCATTTCAACAGCCTGGCTTTCAACCATATCTTCAGGAACGTCTAATTCTGTGTTTTCATAAACCACATCGATAATAGCGTTCTTCATGTCGAATTCAGCTTTTGTTTCAGCTTCTTTTAAAAGCTTAGCTTTTGTATCAGCTTTTAATTCATCCAGTGTATCGAATTCACTTACGTCTTTAGCAAATTCGTCGTCAAGCTCAGGTTTTTCAGTTTCTTTTACTTTATGAATGATAACCTTGAATACAGCGTCTTTTCCTGCAAGGTCTTCTGCATGATATTCTTCAGGGAATGTTACTTTCACATCAACTGTTTCTCCTGCTGATTTGCCTACGAGCTGATCTTCAAAGCCAGGGATAAATGTATTTGAACCTAATTCAAGATCCTGGTCTGAAGCTGTTCCGCCCTGGAACTGTTCGTCTCCAATGAATCCCATATAATCGATCTTCACTGTGTCGCCTAACTGTGCAGGTCTGTCAACGTCGATGATCCTTGAATTTCTTTTCTGCAGTTTTTCAAGAGCTTCATCCACTTGTTCGTCACTTACTTCAGCAACGATCTTTTCGATCTCAACGCCTTTATACTGACCAGGTGTAAATTCAGGTCTAACTGTTACTTTAACTGTAACAACGAGATCTTCGCCTTCTTTGAAATCCTTGATCTCAACGCCAGGTCTTGCAACCGGTCTGATAAGGAGCTGACCAACAGCATCAGGATATGAATCTGCAACCATTTCGTTTACAGCGTCTTCAAGGAATATTCCTTTTCCGTATTTAGCTTCGAGAACCTTTCTTGGAGCCTTACCTTTTCTGAATCCGTCAAATGCATATTTTGATCTTTCTGCAAGATAAACTTTGTTAATTTGTTCTTCAATTTCTGTATTTGAGAACAGCATCTCAAATTCTACCACATTATTTTCTTTGCCAATAAATGTTGCCTTCATTGATTTATTTCCTCCTAATATTAGAAAACTGCATGTCATATTATTATATCATTTTTGTTACAATTGTAAAGAAAATTATGTATTTCACTCAGTTTTTCAGCAATAATTAATGTTCGGAACATATGTTTACTTTTTGTTTACTTCATGTTATTATAATAAAAAAAGTATACGAGGTGAAATTTATGGAAAACCGCAGCTTCCTGACCGATAGAGAAAAGAAAATATTAGAATATATGAAAACACAGACAAAACTGAAGGGCTATCCTCCTACAGTAAGAGAACTGTGTCATTCTTTGGGCATAAAATCCACTTCCACCGCCCACAAAGATTTGGAAAACCTTGAAAGAAAAGGTTATATCCGCAAAGACCCTGCAAAAAGAAGAGCTGTTGAGATATTGGACACAGAAGCGCCTGCTGCGGAACACTTTGACAGCATTTCTGCCGAAAGAGAAGATGTAGTGGACATCCCTGTGGTAGGAAAAGTAGCCGCAGGCATGCCTATCTTAGCAGAGCAGAATATAGAGGATTCTTTCCCGGTGCCTGCAAGATTCATTAAAGGCGGCGAACATTTCATGCTGAACGTAAAAGGCGACAGTATGATAGAAGCAGGGATATTCGATGGGGATTACATAATGATCAAAAGACAGGACACTGCTCGCAACGGCGATATCGTAGTTGCTATGGTGGACGGATTTGAAAGCGAAGCCACCGTAAAAACCTTCTACAAGGAAAAAGACCATATCAGACTTCAACCGGAAAACAGTTCTATGAGCCCTATCATAGTCAATGATGCAAAAATACTGGGCTTGGTAAAGGGAGTCTTCCGTTATCTGTAACAGATCCGGGTGCACATAAAAATGTGCACCCTTTTTTCATATATATTTTCTCATAGTGCTCAAAGCGCTCTTTTCAAGTCTGCTGACCTGAGCCTGACTTATCCCTATCTCTTCTGCCACTTCCATCTGAGTTTTCCCTTCATAAAATCTCATCTTAACAATGTGACGTTCTCTGTCACCCAGCTTTTTCATAGCATCAGACAGAGCAATATTCTCAGTCCATTTTTCCTCCGTATTCTTCGTGTCTTTCACCTGATCCATAATATAGACCGCGTCTCCGTTGTCGTGAAACACCTGGTCGAACAAAGATACCGGTTCCTGAATGGAATCCAGCGCAACTATTACATCCTCTACCGGTGCATCCATTTCCTTTGCGATCTCTTTTATGCTGGGCTCTCTGAGATTGTTTTTCAAAAGCCGCTCCTTTGCCTGAAGCGCTTTATAAGCCAGATCTCTCAATGATCGGCTCACTCTTATGGCATTATTGTCTCTGAGATATCTTCTGATCTCTCCTATTATCATTGGAACAGCATATGTGCTGAATTTTACACCATGACTCATATCAAAATTATCAAGAGCCTTTATCAGCCCTATGCACCCTATCTGAAAAAGATCATCAGGGTTTTCGCCTCTGTTATTGAACCTTTGCACCACACTCAATACGAGTCTCAAATTTCCTGTGATGAACTCGTTCCGTGCTTCCATATCACCTTTTTTTATCTCAATCATTAAACGCTTCATTTCATCTTCTTTTAAGACGGGCAGCTTAGCGGTGTTTACCCCGCATATTTCAACCTTATTTATCATCATAGCCAATACCCCTCCCGCTCTATTATCACTGAATGTCTATGAATAATATTCCCGCCTCAAGTCTTTTCATACTTCGCAAAAACTCACAAAAAACGTGAGAAGGATAGGGCATATTCTATTGCCGCAGCGCATATTTTTTTCCATGGATAAAAGAACTATTTTAGTGAACGGATATGCTTATCCTTTTATTGACAAAGGTGTATTTCAAGCCTGGATGCCTGACCTTACCTTGATCTCCACCTTCAGTTACGGGCTGGACGAACAGGGGAATCTTACATTACTTGATGACAGGGAGCTGGTAGATATCGCCAGAGCAAACGGTGTAGGCTCACTTATGGTGCTTACAGCTTTTACTGAAGAAGCGGGTTTTGACAGTGAAAGAGCGTCTCTTCTGTTCAACAATGTCGAAATACAGGACAGATATATCGCTCAAATACTTGAGAATTTAAGACAGAAAAAAATGAGAGGAGTTGACTTCGATTTTGAATATGTTTTTTCCGAGGATCGGGAGAAATATGTTGCGCTTGTTGCCAAAACTGCAGCTGTACTGAATCAGGAGGGATATATCGTTACAGTTGCTCTGGCGCCTAAAACATCCACAGAGCAGCCCGGTCTTCTTTATCAGGGGCATGATTATTACGGTATGGGGCAGGCAGCGGATCTGGTGCTGCTTATGACTTATGAGTGGGGCTATACATATGGCCCTCCAATGGCAGTGGCTCCCATAAATCAGGTGCGAAGAGTAATAGAGTACGGTCTTACCCAGATCGATCCCGGAAAAATACTGTTAGGAGTACCAAATTACGGCTATGACTGGACTCTGCCTTTTGTAAGAGGCGTCACAAGAGCCAGAAAATTATCCCACAGAGAGGCCTATCAGCAGGCTGTGGAACAAGGAGTCCCAATAAATTACGACCCTTCTATCAGCGCACCCAATTACAAATACACAGATATAGACGGAGCCATCCACGAAGTATGGTACGAAGACGAACGCAGTCTTAAAGCAAAATTCGATCTTGTGAATGAGTACGGCCTGGCAGGAATCAGCTTTTGGAACATAATGACATATCATTACGAAACAGATGTGCTGCTGAACCGGTATTTTAATGTCTATAAAGACCCAAACGTTATACCCTTATAAAAATATTCTGAGAGGTGTTGCAATTGATAAGCAGCAGAGAACTGAAAAACAAAGAGATCATAAACATAAACAACGGGAAGAGCATGGGGTTCGTGACGGATATCGATATCAATCTTGAAAAGGCCAGGATCGACGCTCTAATCGTTCCCGGACAAAAGAGCAGTTTTTTCGGGATGTTTTCATCACCCGCAGAGACAGCTATAAAATGGAAGGACGTAAAAATCATAGGGGAAGATGTTATCCTTGTTGATCATCCTCAGCCAATGGATCCGGAAGAAATAAAAGAGACCGATGAGTACATCGGTCCTTAGCTGATTCGCTTTATTAATGAGCTTCCGCAAAAAAGTTGTACACCTGCTGGATGTCATCTTCATCATGAAGGATAAAGGTCTTATAATCTTCTTCATATATAACGTCATCGTTTACATAGATAGAGAACGGGCCTTTTGTTTTCATGTTGTTTTCTACGAACGCTTCTTCTAAAGTCATCCCTTCCCTGAAAGGTTTTGGCATATCATTGATGTATATCATATTACTTTCCTTTCTGTAAAAACTATATAGAAATTGTTTCACATATCATCTATAAAGTCAAGGCAATTATTTCTTGCATGTTGCTCTGTCTGCATATATAATTTATAAAACATAAATTAGAAGGAGGAAAGATCGCGATGGATGTTAAAGAAGCAGTTATCGCTGCAATGAAAGAAGCAGGAAAACCTATCAGTGCCGGAGAAGTGGAAAAAATCACAGGCATGGACAGAAAAGAAATAGATAAAGCTTTCAAAGAATTAAAGAAGGAAGAAAAAATCGTTTCACCTGTAAGATGCAAATGGCAGCCTGCAGAATAATGAAAAAGAGCGGCAGCTGCGGATATCCCGCAGCCCGCTCTTATTTTTATTTATTAGGCTTTCTGTGTTTATTTTTGCGCATTTCCCTGCGCTTTCTTTTTTCTTCTTTTTTTGCCTCTCTTCTTTCCTCTGCGAGATTTTCCGGAAGAAATACGAATTCGCCTTTATCATAATCGTAATGGTCCACATTGCTGTAATCATCCGTATCCGAAGGCAGATTTTTTCTCACAAGTCTTCTGTCTATAAGCCATTTTATAAAAGCAAATATTACCGTGAATACCGGCACTCCCAGTATCATTCCTACAAATCCGAACATACCGCCGCCTATTATGATAGCAAAAAGGATCCAGAATCCCGAAAGATCCACGCTTTCACTAAGGATCATAGGCTTAATGATATTGCCTTCCACCTGCTGAAGGATAAGCATAAATATCACAAAATATAACGCATCCATCGGATCTACAGTAAGCAGAAGGACTGCTGCTATGCCGCCGCCTATAAAAGGGCCAAAGAAAGGTATCAGATTGGTTATAGCGATCAGTGCACTTATTACCAAAGCAAAATGCCATCCGAATATATTCATTACCACAAAGGTGATGATACCTACCAGCAGCGAATCGATGATATTTCCCGAAACGAATCCGTTAAATACCTTGTCCACATAACGAGCTCCGTTGATTATAGTATTTGCAGTATCTTTTTCAAATATAGAATAAGAAAGTTTTTTTGCCTGCGCCGCAAATAATGATTTGCTAAGGAGCACATACACGCACACTACAAATCCCACAAGCATATCAAACAGGAAGGAAACCGTTCCCATTATGCCTACAGAAACAGTCAAAGCAACTTCTTTCAGATATGGCACAACAGTTTTGCTTATCCATTCATCGATATTGCCCATTGTATTTTCTATCTGTCTAAGTGCAAATTCTTTTACCTCAGGGGTTATAAATTCAAGAGTTTCGATCCATGCCATGGCTCTTACCGCAGCACCCGGGAGGCTCACAATGATTTCATACAGACTGGTTACCAGCTGAGGCAGGACCATAATAACGATCCCTGCTATCACAGCTATCAAAAGAAGCATTGACAGAATCACGCTTATCGTCCTTGACAAAACTTCAATGACCCGGTTAGATTTGAACTGCATTTTATTCAAGATCTTTCCTGTGTATTCATAGCATCCGTTATATACAGGTCTAAGCAGATATGCCATTACTATTCCGTATATAAAAGGAGACAATATATTTATCAGCGCCCCTACAGCACCGTGAACCGCAGAAAATTTGGACAGCATAAGGTAAAGTATAACTACTCCAAGCAATGAGAGGCACAGTGTCAATCCCCATTTAAAGTACTTTGTTTTTATCAATTCCCTCATATGATACCACCTGCTTTTCTATATATATTTCTCCAAAAAATAATTCATCAATTCTTCCCATTCCTCTTCAGTATACTCTTTCCCTGCGATCTCTGTGATCTGAAACAGCATATTGTTCGGAAGGCGAAACACGTCTTTAGGAGTCCTCACATACCCCATCCTTCTTGCCAGCTGGAATCTTCTTTTGCTCAGCGGTTCCAAACCTTCAAACTGAGATATCACGTTAAGCATATGGTCTTTGTCTAAAGTCATATGGCCCTGTACACCTTCCAGGAGGTTCACGATATGATCGCTTACCATTCGTCCGTTACAGCCTTTCAGTCTTTTGATCATTTCTTTGATCTCAGTCACTTTTTCTGTGTCTGTGCAGGGAACAAACTCGCCTGTTCGCACTTTTTGTCCCATTTCCGTTTCCGGCTTTGCCACAAATGTTCTGAGTCTTACAAAATCCGGATCCACAGTGTTTATAACATCTGCAGTTTCTTCGCTGTTCTCAAGTGACAGTTCTCTTCCTCCGATCCCCGGCATAAAATACATCGATAATTCTATGCCTGCTTCTCGGACTTTTAATCCCCCTTCTATCTCCTGCTGTTTTGTGCAGCCCTTACGGATCTGTTTCAGGATAGTGTCAGAACCCGTTTCATATCCCGAATGTATCCTGTCCAGTCCCGCTTCTTTAAGCATCTTCATATTTTGAAGGGATATTCTGGACAGCGTGTCTGCCCTGCCGTACGAAGTCACTCTTTCCACCATAGGAAACTGTTTTCTGAAATACTCAAGCACTTCGGCCAGTTTCTCGGGCTTCATTATTATAGAATTGGCATCCTGAAGGAATGCACTTTTGCTTTCTATGCCCATAGCTTTCATGGCGTCGATATCTCTTTTTATCTCATCTACTTCTCTGAGACTGAATTTCTCTCCTTTATATACTCCACAGAAATCACACTTATTCCAAGGACAGTTTCTTGTAACTCTCAAAAGTATGCTCTCTGCTTCGCTTGGCGGTCTTATCGGCCCCATTTCAAAATCAAATCCGTACATAATACTCTCCCAATTCCTGTATTTGGAGACATTATATCATAAATCATTATGTAAGTTTATTTATTTCTCTGCGCAGTTTATTTATTATTTTCTTTTCCAGCCTGGAAATATATGACTGGGATATCCCCAATTTATCCGCCACTTCCTTTTGAGTCATTTCCCGGCCGGATGCAAGGCCGAACCTCATCTCTATTATCTGATTCTCCCTGTCACTAAGCTTTCCCATAGCCTGAATAAGCAGTTTTTTATTGACCTCTTCCTCCAGATCCGCATATACTACATCTGTATCCGTTCCCAGTATGTCCGATAAAAGAAGTTCATTTCCATCCATATCCACATTCAAAGGCTCATCCAAAGACACCTCTGCTTTATTTTTGTTATTCCTCCTCAAAAACATCAGTATCTCATTTTCGATGCATCTCGATGCATATGTGGCCAGTTTTATATTCTTATCTGCCTTAAATGTATTGACTGCCTTTATCAGTCCTATAGTTCCTATAGATATAAGATCTTCCACATTTATCCCTGCATTCTCGAATTTTTTTGCAATGTATACTACAAGCCTCAGATTTCTCTCTATCAAAGTGGCTTTCGCCGATTCATCTCCTTCTTTCAGAAGGTTCACATACAACCTTTCCTCTTCTGTAGTCAAGGGAGGAGGCAGCACATCTGTACCGCCTATATAAAACAAACCGTTTAGCCTTTTTAGTCTTATTCTCCCCCTGATCCTCTCCAGATAACTCACTATTTTTTTCAACAACATGATCCCACTGCCCCCTTTTCCAGTATATCCGGATGAAGTATGATACTGCATCCATCTTCAAGCCCAAAGTTTCCGTTGTAAACCGCAAGTACTGCAGGCATTCCCCTGTACTCCCTGGTCCCGTCTTTTATAATTATCCTGTCGATCTCTACACCGATGAGAGTTCCTGATTCAAGTCCTACCGAACAGTACGGGATAAGACGTATCTTTGTTTTATCGTAGTTATCTGCAATTATGCTCCTTACCGCTCCCGCCTCTCCTATCATAACCGGACGTCCTCCCGCAGGATCTCTCAAAGTATTTCCCGTATCTACAAAAGCTTTGAGCCTGCAGCTTTTCTCTCCCAGCTCCAGCCCCACTTCCACTACAAGATCCTCTTTTTTACTTTTATCCGTCAAAACTTGAAAGAATACTTTTATAAAAAAATAGGACGCACCTATGCAGATCAGTATGACCGGATATGAAGAGGGTGATACATATAACGTTCCCGACGAAGATATACCTTCTGTGCCTAATATGTACAAAGCAAAGCTTACTGTACCTCCCATCGCCAGACTTACTCCAAAAAAGGTAACTGCAGCCTGACCAAACACCTTTTTCTCCGAGTCATAAAAAAGAATCTTTACGACGAGTAAAGAAAAGACTATTTTGGCCGGGAAGCTGTTCAGCATTGCCGAATGAGGGACAAATACAGAAAAGGAATACAGCGTCATCAGCAGTACCGCTAAAGAGAACCGCCACCGGTCCGTCTTTTTTCTCCACAGCCTCAAAGTCAATGCGGCAATGACTCCGTCAGCTATAAGGTTTTCAAGAAAAAAATATTCAGCATATATTATCATTCGGCACCCCCCTTGTAACAATATTAAAGGGTAGACCGCGATTTATTTGTCGTATAATGGAGTCCGGAAATATAAAAAGACCCGGTCTTTCTATGATAGAAAGATCGGGTCATAATGCTTAAGTACTAGCAGTTTGCTTTTGCCAGTTCTGCGAGAGCTGCGAAACCAGCAGCATCGTTTACTGCCATGTCAGCGAGCATCTTTCTGTTGATGTCTACTCCGCCTTTTTTGAGGCCGTCCATCATTCTGCTGTAAGAGATGCCGTTCATTCTTGCAGCAGCATTGATTCTAGCGATCCAAAGCTGTCTGTACTGTCTTTTCTTTAATTTTCTTCCTACAAATGCACTTCTGAGAGATCTCATAACTGCTGGGTTAGCTGCTCTGAAAGCTCTGCTTCTCTGTCCGTAGAAACCTTTAGCCTGTTTTAATATTTTCTTATGTCTTTTCTTAGCGTTAACCGCTTTTTTAACTCTTGCCATTAATTACACCTCCTACGGATATTAACCTAAAATCATGTTTTTGATTGTCTTTTCAACTGTTGAAGAAACTAATGTAGCCTGTCTTAAGCCTCTTTTTCTCTTAGCATCTTTCTTTGTTAAGATGTGGCTCTTGTATGGCTTATTTCTCTTTACTTTTCCACTTTTGGTAACTCTGAATCTTTTGCAAGCTCCTCTATGTGACTTCATTTTTGGCATTATCATGCCCTCCTCTCAATGTTAGTTTTTGGGTGCTAAAATCATTACCATATTTCTGCCTTCCAGTTCCGGTTTCTTCTCAACTGTACAGCTGTCTCCCAAAACTTCCAGCATGCTCTGCATAACATTAACACCGATCTGTGTATAGTCTTTTTCTCTTCCTTTAAATCTCAGAGTAACTTTTACTTTATCTCCGGATTTAAGGAACTTTGCAGCATTATTCGCCTTAACGCCTAAATCATGACTTTCGATATAAGGGCTCAGACGCACTTCCTTAACTTCCATGGTCTTCTGCTTCTTTTTAGCTTCTTTTTCTCTCTTCTGAAGTTCGTACTTGTACTTCCCGTAATCAAGAATTTTACATACAGGAGGATTTGCGTTAGGTGAGATCTTTACCACATCCAGTTTCTTTTCCTCTGCAATTCTCTGAGCTTCTTTTCCGCTTACGATACCAAGCATGGTTCCGTCTACATCAATGAGTCTGACTTCCTTGTCACGAATTTCTTCGTTAATCTGAATTTCCTTACTAATGGTTTTGCACCTCCTACGATAATTGGGCAAATAAAAGAAAAAACGGATAAAAATATCCGCCTCCATAAAATGAACGTAGTCATTTAAAACTATTGACCCTATCGACCTCTGCCGTAAGGTGAGAAGCGGATTACTTCTTCTTTACTATCTGCGTGAAATAGTTTACACCATAAAAGTTTAAATGTCAACGATTTATTTATGTTTTTCTCGTGATCCATTCTGTTATCTTCATTATACATTAAACGGTCTTTGCTATGTATGATTTCCCATTTTTATGTACATATTATATCACATAACAGGAGGTATTTTATGGGAAACAGATTTGAAAACACAAAAACATCTGCCAATCTTCTGACTGCTTTCGCAGGAGAATCTATGGCAAGAAACAAATACACCTTCTTTGCTTCTGCTGCCCGAAAAGAAGGTTATGAAGAGATCGCAAGGATATTCGAAGAAACAGCAGCAAACGAAAAGGAACACGCAGAAATATGGTTCAAACTGATGGAGCAGCTGGGTTCAACAGAATTCAATCTCAAATCAGCTTCTGAAGGGGAGCATTACGAATGGTCGGATATGTATAAAACCTTTGCGCAGGACGCAAGGGATGAGAACTTTCATGATGTGGCAGCTCTATTCGAGAATACAGCAAAAGTTGAAAAGCTTCACGAAGACAGGTTTAATCAGTGTATGAAAAAAGTGCAGGAGAAAACTGTGTTTGCCAGCACTGAATCCGTCAAATGGAAATGCCTTAACTGCGGATTTGAATTGGAAGGCAAAGAACCACCGGAAGTCTGCCCATTATGTTCACATCCTAAGGCTTATTTTAAAAACGAAAGCTGTGCTCAATGATCCCTGCGAACAGCCCTTTTACAGCAGAGAAGGATTTCTTCTCTGCCTTTCTTTTTTCTTTCTTTTTCTCCGTGATGAAGGTATAATCAAATTAATATAAGATATACCTTTAAGCAAGAGATACCCCATCGTTCAGGGAGGAAAAATTATGAAGATAAAATTTTGCGGAGGAGTCCAGTCCGTAACAGGTTCCTGCCATCTTATTACAATAGGCAGTAAAAAACTTTTGCTTGATTGCGGTCAGTTCCAAGGTAACAAAACTACAGAAAAACTAAACTATGAAGATTTCGGTTTTTCACCTGCCGAGATCGATTACGTTATCCTGAGCCATGCTCATATCGACCACTGCGGAAGGATCCCTCTTCTTGTCAAGAACGGATTCCAAGGGAAAATATTCTGTACAGATGCCACAAACGATCTTATCGGGATAATGCTTCGCGACGGCGGACATATACACGAAAAAGAAGCCGAATGGCAGAACAGGAAAAACCAAAGAGCAGGAAGACCTTTGGTAGAACCGCTCTATACAGTTGCTGATGCAGAAGCTTCGTTAATATATTTCGAACCTCTGGTTTACGGCCAGACCAAACAGCTCTGTGATGAGATCAAAATCAAATTCAGTGACGCAGGTCATATCCTCGGATCAGCTATAACAGAGATCTGGGCTACAGAAAACGGCAAGACCACCAAGATAGTATTCTCCGGCGACTTAGGAATGAAAGGCCGCCCTATTTTACGAGATCCGGAAACTATAAAAGAGGCTGACATAGTTATTATGGAAACCACCTACGGAAACAGGGTCCATCCGGAAAATATCAGAAGCGTAGAAGCTCTGGTGGATATCATACTCAAAACCACTGCAAGAGGCGGAAACGTGGTCATCCCTTCTTTTGCTGTAGGAAGAACTCAGGAGCTCTTGTATGATCTGAACCGTTTCTATGAAACAACATCTCCGGACTACAAGTCAGCTTTAAGCAATATCAATGTTTATGTGGACAGTCCAATGGCAACAAATGCAACAGTTGTGTTCAGAAAAAACGCCCAGGTATTCGACGAAGAAACAAAAGCATACATATTAAAGGGAGACCATCCTCTTGATTTCCCTAATTTGAAGTTCACCAAAACATCTGACGAATCTCAGGCTCTAAACTTCAACCATGACCCAAAAGTAATCATATCCGCAAGCGGTATGTGTGAAGCCGGCCGTATAAGACATCATCTGAAACACAATATCTGGAGCGAAAAGAACTCCATCGTATTCGTAGGCTATCAGGCCGAAGGAACTCTCGGGAAACAGATCGTCGGCGGAGAAAAGTATATAACCCTCTTCGGAGAACAAATATATGTAAACGCAGAGATCTGCAATCTTGAAGGTATGTCCGGTCATGCAGACAGAGATTCTCTCATCGACTGGCTCGGCGGATTTGAAAAAGCTCCATCCCAGATATTCCTCGTACACGGCGAGTCACAATCCAAGATCGACTTTGCGTATTTCGTAAAAGAAAAACTTGGCTATGACTGCATCGCGGTAAATGAAGTGAGTGAATACGAACTTTCCGTAAAAGAGGCTCCTGCTGAATCTAAGGAAACTCAAACAGTAACACTGGAACAGACTGCACCGTCATCTGTATCTTCAAACAACCAGGCTTCAAGAGAAGAGATAATCAACATGAGAGAAAAAATGTACAAACTCCATGAAGATTTTGAACGTCTCCTCTACAATGCAAATCTTGCAGTCGACGGAGAAAGGATAAGTACAGAGAAAGCGGAAGAGCTGAACAACATACTTTTAGGTCTGGAAAAAGGTATCGTAAACTTAGGCTCCGATGTGCTTCTTGAAGACTAAAAAACAAGAGAAAAAATGAGTAAAGAAATCGAACTTAAATACAAATTATCATCTCCTGCCTTAGGGCGGGAGATTTTACAAAGCAGCTTCGTAAATGAAAACGCCTTAAGCGACAGCCAACGCCGCATTTCTATGAGAGCAGTCTATTACGACGACGAAAAGCTGACTTTGACAAAAGAAAAAATAGGATACAGGGTAAGAAAAGAGAACGACAGTTTCGTTGCCACAGTAAAATGGACACAGAAACAAGACGACAAAGGTTTATCCGTACGTCATGAATACAATATAGATATATCTGAAGAAAAAGCCGACCCTGCAATATTCAAAGATACGATCGAGGATCCATATATAGCCTCTATACTTTGCGGTATAGATCCTAAGCCTTTATTTATAACGGAATTCAACAGAGAGCTTATGGAAGTTGTCTTCGGCAGTTCTGTAATAGAAGCCGCTTTTGATGAAGGCATCATTACTGACGGAAAAGACAGACAGATACCTATATGCGAACTGGAGTGTGAACTAAAAGAAGGAAATGAAGCAGATCTTTCTGCCTTTGGAGAACTGCTGGCAGAAACCTTCAGTCTTGCTCCTCTGTCTGACAGCAAGCTTAAAAGAGGGCTTTCACTATTAAATATCTAGCACTATCAAATCAGGTAAAAACAAATCCCTTTTGTCAGATGCCGGTGTCTGAGAAAAGGGATTTTAAATTTCATAGGTCATATAAATAAATAAACCGCACAGTATACCAGAAGTAATGCCATAACAGTATTTGTTATCTTCGCATATTTAGAAAACAGCATCCTAAGAGCGGAGCCCAGGACAGCCCATAACATATTAAACAGAAAGCCGATAAACGCAAGAAGAAACGCAAAGAATACCAGTATCCCCCACTGCCCTTGATAACACGGGAGTATGTATACTTCCATTGACACTATACAGTAAATATATATTTTAGGATTTACAAACTGAAGAATGATCCCGGATATATAATTCCCCTTCCGGTCATCTTCACCTATATCCGGCGAACTTCTGAATATCTTCCATGCCAGCCACAGCATATATGCAGCGCCAACAAAGATCATTGGGGTTTTTACAGCAGGAATAAGTTCCGACAAAACACCGCAGAAAAATGTACACAGCATCATTACCGCAAAAAAACCTGTCAGTATTCCCAGATTAAAAGGAAAAGATTTTTTGATCCCCATCCTGGCTGCATTTGACATAGACATTAAATTATTTGGTCCGGGAGTTGCCGCTGTTACGAACACATATGAAAAAAACTGTATCCAGTTGATCATATCTTCCTCCTATATAGTTTTTTTACATTATACTATTATTTTCTTCCCTTCTCAACGGAGTGCATTTTAAAGTCCTGTCATAAAAAAAGAACTGTTTAAACATTAAAAGGTTTAAACAGCTCTATATATTTCATTCATTTATAACACTTTGCTTAAGAAAGATTGAGTCCTCTCATTCTGAGGATTGTCGAACAGTTCAGAAGGTGTTCCCTGTTCCACTATATTTCCACCGTCCATGAAAAGCACTCTGTTTGCAACTTCTCTTGCAAATCCCATTTCATGAGTTACGATGACCATAGTCATTCCCTGGTGTGCTAATTCTCTCATTACTTCCAGTACTTCCCCTACCATTTCAGGATCAAGGGCTGATGTAGGTTCATCGAAAAGCATGATCTTTGGCTGCATCGCCAAAGCTCTTGCTATAGCTACCCTCTGCTTCTGTCCGCCGGATAAAGCTCTTGGATAAACATCTGCTTTGTCGGAAAGACCTACTCTTTCAAGAAGCTCTCTTCCTATCTTTTCAGCGTCTTCCTGGGAAAGCTTGTTTACTTTCATCGGAGCAAGAGTGATATTCTCCAAAGTTGTCTTGTGAGGGAACAGATTGAAGCTCTGGAAAACCATTCCCATTTCTTTTCTTATTTCGTTTATATCCTGAGCCGGATCGTTTATTTTAACACCATCAATGATGATATCCCCATCTGTAGGTTCTTCCAAAAGATTGAGACATCTTAAGAAAGTACTCTTGCCGGAACCGGACGGCCCTATAACACATACAACTTCATTCTTTTCTATAACTTCATTTATCCCTTTCAGCACTTCCAGTTTGCCAAAGGATTTGTACAGATTATTTACTTTAATCACTTACAGCCATCCTCCTTTCAAGATAATTTACAAGTCTTGACAGAGTAAATGTAAGTACAAAGTACACTATAGCCACACCTAAGTATGTAGAGAATACTTTGTAGTTTATGGATGCCTGTATCTGTCCTACCCTGGTTATTTCGGTCACACCGATAACCGAAAGGATAGAAGTTTCTTTTACAAGCACGATAAATTCATTACCGAGAGACGGCAGTATAGTTCTTACAGCCTGAGGCAGTATGATCTCTTTCATAGCCAGTTTTTGAGGCATACCCAAAGATCTTGCGGCCTCCATCTGTCCTTTGTCCACAGACTGGATACCGGCTCTGAATATTTCCGCTACATACGCGCCGCTGTTTAAACTGCAGACTATCATCCCTGCAACTAACGGAGTCATTCTTACATCTCCGCCTGTAGCAGAAACCAGCAGTCCGTTAATACCAAAATAGAAGAACAGAGCCTGAACAAGAGTAGGTGTTCCTCTGATAATTTCAATATATGATGTTGCTATAGCCCTTGGGATAAAATGCTTCGACATCCTTCCGAGACATGCAAGAAGCCCTATCAGAACACCGAAGAAAAGAGCAACCACTGTTACCTTAAGGGTCTCAGCAACCCCGGTGGTAATTATTTTCTCCAATACAACAATTAAATTTTCCAAAACTGTTTCTCCTCAATAAAAGGTGCGTAACGTTTATTACGCACCTTTCGTTTTTCTTAATAAGTATGGTTAAATCAGAACTTAGAAATATTTAGCGATAAGTTCGTCGTAAATTCCGTTTGCTTTTACGTTTGCAAGACCTGCATTGAGTTTTTCAAGAAGCTCTGTGTTGCCCTTCATAACTGCAAAGCCATAGCTGTCACTTACGATAGGTTCGCCAACCTGCTTGATACCTTCCATTTTGCTCATGTATGCATCTGTTACAGGTTTGTCATTGATAACGCAGTCAACTCCGCCTGTTGTTAATTCCTGCATTACTACGTCTACTGTATTGAATGTTTTAACTTCTGCGAGTATGCCTTCGTCAAAGAGTCTCATTGCTTCTGCAGCACCTGTTGTTCCGAGCTGTACAGCACATACTTTGCCCTGAAGATCTTCAACACCGTTGATGTCTGTGTTGTCTGCTGGAACAGCGATTGTTAAACCGGCATCGATATAAGCATCTGTGAAGTCAACTGTTTCAAGTCTTTCTTCTGTGATTGACATTCCGCTTGCTCCGATATCAGCTACGCCTGTCTGTACAGCGCCTGTGATAGCGTCAAAGCCCATCTGCTGAACTTCGATCTGGATTCCCTGATCATCAGCGATAGCCTGAATGAGTTCGATATCAAATCCTGTGATTTCGCCTGTTGCTTCGTCTACCTGTTCAAATGGTGGGAATGTAGGTTCTGTTGCTACGATATAAACCTTTGCTTCGTCTGAACTTCCGGCATCATCTGATCCTCCGCATGCAGCAAAGCTGAACATTAAAGTTAAAGCCAGTAAAATTGTTAAAAACTTTTTCATTTTTCTCTTCCTTTCTGTGTTTAAATGACTTCCTTTGTTGTTGTCTGCATAATTATAAGCCTAAATTAATATTTATGCAATACATTTTTTATAATAAATTTGCATATAAAGCAAAATTATGCCAAGTTTATCTTTCTGACAGCGGCACATATTTTTGTTTTTCGGAAACATCCACATAAGCCGGTCTCATTATCTTGTTCGTCATATACAGTTCTTCCATCCTGTGAGCGCACCAGCCTGATATTCTGGCTACAGCAAACAACGGTGTGGATATCTCTGTAGGGATGCCCAAAGCTGAGTAAACAAATCCGGAATAAAGATCCACGTTGGCCATCATATTTCTTTCTATTCCTTTTGCCCTGAAATAAAGTTCCGATGCCCTGCTTTCCAGATAATCATAAAGTTCAAACTCATGCATAAGATCTTTCTGCTCAGCAAGCTGCTTCGCCATCTTTTTGAGGGACACTGCTCTAGGGTCTGACTTAGTGTAGACCGCATGTCCAAATCCATACAGAAGGCCTGTCTGATCGCCCTTTTTACCTTTTAGTACATCCACAAAGAAATCGTCTATTGCATCTTTATTGGAAAGATCCGGGACATTCTTCTTCATTTCTTCCATCATCTGAACTACTTTTATATTAGCTCCGCCGTGCTTAGGTCCTTTTAAAGAACTTACCGCAGCAGATATCGCTGCATATGTGTCTGTTCCGGAAGACGAGATGGCGCGAGTAGTAAGTGCCGAATTGTTACCTCCGCCGTGTTCCGCATGAAGGATCAGGCACAGATCCAGTATCACTGCTTCAAGCTCTGTATATGTACCCTGAGGTCTTAACATCCTCAGCAGATTTTCTGCTGTAGAAAGCTCCGGCAGCGGCTTATGGAAATAAAGGCTGGCATCTTCGTTGTATGAGGTCCTTGCCTGATATCCGTAGCATATAAGGGCCGGCATTCTAGCGATAAGATCTATCGACTGCCTGAGCACATTCTCCTGAGACAGATCGTCCGGATTTTCATCAAATGAATAGAATGATAAAATACATCTGGACAATTTGTTCATTATATTAAGGCTCGGAGCCGTCAATATAGCATCTCTGATAAAGGAATACGGCAGCATCCTTCTGGCTCCAAGATAACTTTTGTACATTTCCAGTTCCTTTTTATTTGGAAGTTCCCCAAAAAGCAGAAGATAACTGGTTTCTTCATATCCAAATCTTTTTTCTTTGAGACATCCATCTACGATATCCTGGACATTGATGCCTCTGTAAAACAGTCGGCCTTCTACCGCTGTCTTTTTCCCGTCGATAACATCATAACCGTCAACCATACCGATCTTGGTCAAACCTACTCTTACACCGGTACCGTTGCTGTTTCTCAAACCTCTTTTAACATTATGCAGTTCATACAGCTTATTGTCGATCTGACTGCATCTTTCGATCTTGTCACTCATAACGCTGCAGTACATTTCTCTTGCCTGCATTGTTGAAAAATCTCTATAACTTCTCTCTCTCATATTTCCTCCTATTGCAGCGCCTCTATACCTTGCGCAAAATCCCCATTTTTAGCGAATGTAAGGGTTTACAAAAGTGCTACAAAGTTCATTCTAAACCAAGGGGGATAAAATGTCAATAAGTCAAAAGAAGCGGCTGCCGCCGCTCCTAAAGCTATTCTTCCATAAGTACTTTTGTTATCATGTCAAACTTATTTTTCTGCTGTTCATCCAGCATTCCTCTCAACGGCTTCAACGACTCTATTTGCTTTCTTATCTTTTCTTTATCGTCTCCCATCACTGTTCTGAGTTTTTTTATTTCTTCTATCAATTCCTCATCGCTTTTCCCTTTAAGTTTGTCGGCAGCGCTTTTAAGCATTTGGATCTCACCTATGTTTGCCATTTCTTTCCCCTTTCTTATCCCGTCATATTTTATTTATCTTACACAATATGATATGCGGGTAAAACTTGTATGTTTCGCATATAATGTATTGTCATTTTTATTGATACTTCTATTTCGGAAAGGAAAGATATATATGGGAAACGAAAAGATCCAGGATTTTACCACAAGAGCGGATATAATGCTTCATAAAATGCATATAGCAAACGAACTTCTGAAGAGAAGCGATAAACTGTCATCCTCTGACACAAAGCTGTCCCTTACCGATCTGAAAACTCTAAGCGAGATCGGGCAAACCGTGAGCCTTGCCATGGAACTTTTCCCTGATGACAGCATCCCTCAAAAAGACAGCATAAACAGTCTGGTGAAAAGTCTTAAAAAAATGGAGGATCTGGACCTTGAAAAAATGATGCAGCTTATGTCCCTGTTTAACGCACTTTAATAAAACACTTTTAAAAACCCCCTGTTATTTTCCTGAAGGTTGGGATATAATACTAATATCAAATGTATGACTATATGATCATGCAGACTTCAATAAATAATATCAAGGGGGCGTGAACCACATGGCTTTTATTACTTCTAAAGAAATGTTCGCTAAAGCTCTTAACAGTGATTATGCTGTAGGAGCGTTCAATGTTAATAATATGGAAATAGTTCAGGGTATCGTTGATGCTGCAATGGCAGAAAATGCACCGCTTATCCTTCAGGTTTCAGCAGGCGCAAGAGACTATGCAAAACCTGCTTATTTAAGAAAACTCGTGGAAGCTGCAATGGAAGATTCCGGTCTTGACATCGTACTTCACCTTGACCACGGTGCAGATTTTGAAATCTGTAAGAAATGTGTTGATGACGGATTCACTTCAGTTATGATCGACGGTTCAAAGCACGATTTTGAAAAGAATGTAGCACTTACAAAGCAGGTCGTTGAATATGCTCACGCTCACGGCGTTGTTGTAGAAGCTGAACTGGGCACACTTGCAGGCGTAGAAGATGCTGTAAGTGTAAGCGAAAGAGACGCGAAATTTACAAATCCTGTGCAGGCTGCCGAATTCGTTGCAAGAACAGGAGTTGACTCTCTTGCCATCGCGATCGGAACAAGCCACGGTGCTTATAAATTCAAAGGCGATCCATATCTTGATTACGAAAGACTGGAAGCTATCGAAAAGCTTATCCCTGATACACCATTAGTATTACACGGAGCTTCAACAGTTCTTAGAGAATTCGTTGATATGTGCAACCAGTATGGCGGAAACATCCCTGGAGCACAGGGCGTTCCTGAAGACATGATCAGCCAGGCCGTAAAACACCATGTATGTAAAGTAAATATCGATACAGACCTTAGACTCGCTATGACTGCCGCTATCAGAAAGGTCCTCGTTGAAAACCCTGCAGAATTCGACCCAAGAAAATACCTTGGTCCGGGAAGAACTGCAATAAAAGAAATGGTACAGCACAAGATCAAAAACGTACTTAACGCTAGCAATAAGCTCTAGTGCTGACCGGCTAAGGAGATACTATGAATATATTTAGCCAGGAACTCAGAAATGCTCCTTGCGGGATCGTATTTAATGAAAAAGATGAAGTTCTTCTGGTTCAGCGAAGATTCCCTCCTCTTACATGGGGCCCTCCGGCAGGTTTTCCGGATTCAGGCGAATCTCCTGCAGAAACAATTGAACGCGAAGTAATGGAAGAAACAGGCATCACCTGCGAAGTTATTGCACCTTTGGGAGTTTATGAATATCCCGAAGTACACGCAAGACTTCTCACTCATGTTGCCGTCTATCTTTTCGGTTCCTTGAGGTGCAGCTATGAAAGTAAAAATGTAGGCTGGTTTGCTTTGGATGCTCTTCCGGAAGATATCTCTCCTCCTAAAGAGATATTCATGAAAGCCTACGAACTTTACAAGATCACAAACAGCATATAGAAAAAGTGGGGAAATTTCCCCACTTTTTTATTTATGCTTTGTTCAAGCTTCTTTATTGATTTCTGTTTCTTCTTCTCTGCTCTTTCTTTTTCTTGTACATTCGATTTACAACAGCAGCAAATATTCCATAAGCCACAGCCAGGATCACTATCAGCACCAGCGCGATCTTGCCTATGATCAAGGCTATACCTCCGATATCAGGCCCTTCTTTATATGCAGCCTCACCCATAGCTACTATATTTTCCGTACACAGCAGCTGACCATCATAGTATACGCTGACCTTTCCCAAAATCTGTCCGTTTTCTATAGGAGCCTCATATTTCTTCTCCAGTTCAACTTTTGTTGTTACTTTTTCCGTGTCTGTTCCCGCAGGAAGTGTTATAGATATGTCTCCCGGAAGCCCTGCATTAAGCCTTTTTGTTTCTGATTTTTTTACCTTGACTTCATACTGATATTCATCGCTGCCGCACAGCACGACATTGTCGTAATTACTGAAACCGTAATCCATGAGCTTTGCCATGTCCTGGAAATGAAGCTCTCTGTCACAGCCCATTATTACTCCTATAAGTTCATGCCCATCTCTGCTTACTGATGATACCAGGCAGCTTCCCGCAGCTTCGGTAAATCCGGTTTTAACTCCGTTAGTGCCTTCATAATACGGTATATATGTCACTCCGCCGGGAGTAGTCATTTCATCCTTCTTCCACATCATGCGGTTTCCGTTCATGAGTTCCCTTTCGCCTTTAAGGTTTGTAGCAGGAACAACATAATACGGTGTGGCTACTATCTCTCTGAACGCAGAATGTCCGAAGGCCGCCTTTGTTATCATAGCCAAGTCGTAAGCCGTTGTATAATGCTGTTCATCCGGCAGCCCGTTAGCATTGGTAAAATGAGTATTAAGTGCTCCGCAGACTCTTGCCTTTTCATTCATGAGCGCTGCAAATTCTTCTATGGTCCCCGCCATCGTCTTTCCTAAAACTATGGCAGAATCATTGGCAGAAGCTACCATCAGAGAATATACCAGATCTTTTACAGAAAGCATCTCGCCCTCAGAAAGAAATATCCTGCTGCCCGTCACTGCCGCCGCTTCCGCATCAACGCTTACAACATCTTCCATATTAAGGTTTTCTATTGCTAAGAGTGCTGTCATGATTTTTGTCGTGCTGGCAGGGTAATTCTTCTCATGAGCATTCATTTCATACAGCACCTGACCGGTGGAAGCATCCATAAGAAAGGCAGCTGACGCCGACATCTCCGGTGCCGCTCCTTTATTCTCAATATCCGTAACTCCCGGTATCTCCGAAGAAGTAAGACTGAGTCCATACACAGAGCCCAGTCCTCCCATAGAAAACACGAGAGCAATGACCGTTATCATTATCAACAGCTTGTTTATATATCTTTTCTTCATTATTATCACCTGTATTTTAAGTATTTTCTGATTTGTATAACATAATTATATATACTATCATAAGAGATTTTGTAATTAAAGGACATTCCCCGTATTTTTTTTGATAATTACTTCAATTATTTATTCACATACGTTTTTTTTTCTGTTAAAATAAAGGGTACATTATAAGGGAGGGAAGAAAATGAAGTATTTAGTTGTACTTACAGATGGAGCCGGAGACAGGCCCATTAAAGAATTAGCCGGAAAAACCCCTCTTCAGGTTGCTGAACTTAAAAATATAAATGAATTGGCAAAATATTCAGAGATAGGTACAGTTCAGACTATCCCTGAGGGAATGTCCCCGGGAAGCGACGCTGCAAATTTATCAGTAATGGGCTTTGACCCTAAAGTTTATCATACAGGACGATCTCCACTGGAAGCTGTCAGCATGGGCATAGATATGTCAAAGACAGACGTTGCCTTCAGATGTAATCTGGTAACACTTTCCAAGGAAGGATCATATACAGAAAAAACTATCCTTGACCACAGTTCAGGAGATATCACAAGCGAGGAAGCCGCAGAACTTATTAAAGCTGTTCAAGAACAGCTGGGTACTGACAAGATAGCTTTCTATCCGGGATTCAGCTACAGACACGCTATGATAGTTCATGACGGAGATACAGATTTCGAACTGACTCCTCCGCATGATATCCTTACACAGAAGATCGCAGGATATCTTCCTGCCAACGATGAGAAAACAGGATTCATCCTGGATATGATGATAAAGAGCTATGACATCCTCAAGGATCATCCCGTAAATGTAAGCAGAAGAGAAAGAGGTCTCAATACAGCAGATTCAATTTGGATCTGGGGACAGGGGAGAAAACCTAAGCTTCCAAGCTTTACAGAAAAATACGGCATCACAGGTGCTGCGATTTCTGCAGTTGATCTCATCAAAGGTATCGGACTCTGTGCAGGTCTGGAATCCATAGACGTTGAAGGTGCTACCGGCACTTTGCATACTAATTATACAGGCAAAAAAGATGCGGCAATAGCTGCATTCGATAAAGGGCTTGATTTCGTATACATCCATCTTGAAGCTCCGGATGAATGTTCTCATCAGGGCGATATGGAAGGAAAGATCAAGTGTCTCGAGCTCATCGATGAAAAGGTAGTTGCACCTATGAAAGAATACCTTGATTCCACAGGCGATGACTACAAGCTTTTAGTGATCCCGGATCATCCTACACCTCTTGAGATCAGAACTCATTCATCTGAAGCTGTTCCTTTCGTGCTCTATGACAGCAGAAAAGAGCTCTTTAATGAGAATAATTCTTACTGTGAAGAAGCAGGTGCAAAGGGCACATACTTTGCAACAGGATACGAACTGGCTGATTACTTCTTTACTGTATAATCAATCGCAAATCACCGTCGAAGCCATAGTGCTCCGGACGGATATATAAAGGAGAAACAAAATGGAAAGAGTGTATAACTTTTCAGCAGGTCCATCAATGCTTCCACTGGAAGTTCTTGAAAAGGCTGCTAAAGAAATGGTAAATTACGGAGAAGCAGGAATGTCCGTAATGGAAATGAGCCACAGATCAAAGGATTTTGACAACATTATCAAAGAAGCGGAAGCTTTATTCAGAGAACTTATGAACGTTCCTGACAACTACAAAGTTCTCTTCCTTCAGGGCGGAGGATCAACACAGTTTGCAATGGTTCCTCTTAACCTTATGAGAAATTCAAAAAAAGCCGATTATATTGTAACAGGTCAGTGGGCTAAAAAAGCCATGACAGAAGCAAAGAAATTCGGAGACATCAGAGTTGCGGCAACATCAGAGCCTGACGTATACACATACATCCCAAAACTGAGCAAAGAAGATTTCAGAGAAGATGCAGATTATGTGTATATCACAGCAAACAACACTATCTACGGAACAAGATATCCGTATATCCCTGATACAGGAGATATCCCGCTCGTTGCAGATATGTCATCAAACATCCTTTCACAGGAATACGACATCAGCAAATTCGGTCTCATCTTTGCCGGTGCTCAGAAGAACTTCGGCCCTGCCGGATTAGTAGTTGTAGCCATCAGAGAAGACCTTATAGGTCATGCTGCTGACAACTGTCCTACTATGCTTAACTATAAAACTCAGGCAGACAATGATTCACTGTATAATACACCTCCTACATATTCTATCTACATTGCAAAACTCGTATTTGAATGGGTCAAATCAAAAGGCGGCGTAAAAGCTATGCAGGAGATCAATGAAAGAAAAGCAGCTAAGCTTTATGATGCTATCGACAGCAGTTCTTTATTTAAATGTCCTGTAAACAAAGAAGACCGTTCTCTCATGAACGTTGTATTCGTTACAGGCGATGCGGATCTCGACAAGAAATTCGTTGCTGAAGCAAAAGCACAGGGTCTTGTAAACCTTGGCGGTCACAGAACAGTAGGCGGAATGAGAGCCAGCATCTATAATGCTATGCCTGAAGAAGGCGTGGATGCTCTTATCGCTTTCATGAATAAATTTGAAGCAGAAAACAAATAAATAATAGAAGGTAATAAAATGTTTAAGATTGGTACATTAAATAAGATCTCCCCTAAAGGTCTTGCAAAACTGGGAGATAACTATCAAATCATTGACGATGTTAATGAAGCAGACGGTATCCTTGTAAGAAGCTTTAAAATGCATGATATGGAATTCTCTCCAAACCTTAAAGCTATCGCAAGAGCCGGCGCCGGAGTAAACAATATCCCTCTCGACAGATGTGCTGAAGAAGGTATCGTAGTTTTTAACACTCCGGGTGCAAATGCCAACGCTGTGAAAGAGCTGGTCTTTGCAGCTATGTTCGCCGAAGCAAGAAATATCGTAAAAGGCGTTGAATGGGTTAACGGACTTGAACCTGCAGGCATCAGCGAAGCCGTTGAAAAAGGCAAGTCCAACTTTGCCGGCACAGAGCTGGCAGGCAAAAAAATCGCAGTTATAGGTCTTGGTGCTATTGGGGTTTCTGTTGCTAACACTGCAGCAGATATCGGAATGGATGTTATAGGCTACGATCCATACATGTCAGTGGCTTCTGCCCTTCATCTTTATTCATCTATCAGTGTAACAGATGATATGTCTGAGCTTTTAGCAGATGCAGACTATGTTACCGTTCATATCCCGGCTTTAGCAAATACAAAGGGTATGATCAATGCAGAAACTTTTGCCAAACTCACAAAACCTGCTAAGCTTCTCAACTTCTCAAGAGCAGAGATAGTAAATGCAGATGACATGGAAGCAGCATTATCAGAAGGAAAGATTTCAAAGTATATCACAGACTTCCCTACAGAGCGTTTCCAGTCACATCCTCAGGTTATGAACCTTCCGCATCTTGGAGCATCTACCGAAGAAGCTGAAGAAAACTGTGCTATGATGGCTGCCGAAGAAATAGCAGATTACCTCGAAAACGGAAACATTAAAAATTCAGTTAACTTCCCTGCATGCTCAATGGGAGTTCCACGTGCTGCAGGAAGAGTTTCAATAATCCATAAAAATTCAAACGACAGCATCACAGCTATCACCGCTGCCTGCAACGAACTATCAGTTAAGATCGAAAATATGACAGCCGTAAGCAAAGGCGACTTTGCATATACACTTCTGGATCTTGACAGAAGCATTTCTCAGGATGAAGCTGCAAAGATATCATTTGAAGGCTCTATCGCCGTAAGGATCATAAAATAAAGGAGAACACTGTGGATTCACAGAATACTTTTCTTAAGAATTTAAGCTCGATCATCAAATGCATAAGAAGAGAAATATCAGACCCGTTCTACTCCAACGTAGGTTCGGGTCTGGCTTATTATTTCCTGTTATCAATAGCTCCTATAATGATAACTCTAAGCTATGTAGCAGGAGTTTTTTTTAGCGAATCTGCTGTAATCGTCAGAGCGGTAAACGAGTATCTTCCTAAAGAGATAGCAGATATCATAGTTACCCTTGTTGCTCCACAGGAATCTACATCCGGGCTTATCGCCGCCCTATTCGTTTTTGTCTCTACACTGTACCTTGCCTCAAGAGGTATATATGCACTTATTAAGGTGGCAGACTATGCTTCGGATAACTTTGAAGCTGCAGGAAAAAGCCGCTTTTCGGTCACTTTTATCAAAAGGCATTTAAAAGCGATAATACTGACTTTTATGATGGTCCTGATAATAGTTATCTCTCTTCTTTTTATGGTATTTGGAAAGGTTGCCTTGGATCTGGCTGCAGATCACATCGATCTCAGAAATATATCCGAATTTTTGTACAGTCTGTATCATATACTTACGTATCCTCTTGCTCTGGCAGCTATCTTTTTGATACTTCTGTTATTCTACTCCTGGATGCCTACCAAAAGACTTCCGTATAAAGAAGTGCTACCGGGAGCGGTATTCGGCTCGACAGGTGTTGTTCTTGCATCACTGGGATTTGCAGTGTATCTTAGATACTTTTTCAATTCAAACGCCATTTACGGAGCTCTGTCCGGGGTAGTTCTCCTGCTTCTGTGGTTCTTCCTGATATCTCACGTTCTGGTAATAGGTATTATGGTAAACAGAGCATTTAAAGATGTTTTCCAAAAATAAAACGACCGATCATATAATTGATCGGTCTTGCTTTTCTACAGGAAATTTGCAAATACAGCAGCTCCTGCCACTGTTATAAGCCCGGCAACCACTATAGACAAACTGCTCATTGCACCTTCTACTTCTCCCATCTCCAAGGCTTTTGATGTCCCTATAACATGAGACGCGGAGCCTATGCCTATCCCTTTTGCAATAGGCTCTGTGATACGGAATACTTTGCATATGAATTCCGCAAACATATTTCCAAAAACTCCTGTTATTATTATCACTCCTACAGAAATAGCCACACTGCCTCCAAGTTCCTCCGATATACCCATACCAATAGCTGTGGTTACTGATTTAGGAAGGAATGTAACATACTCGGTATGATCCAGGCTGAAAAATATAGCAAAAGCCAGGATACAGGTAAGACTGGTCAGGACTCCGGATACTATACCCAGCATTACCGCCGTCATATTCTTTTTTAACAATTCAAACTGTTCATACAGAGGCACTGCCAGACAGATCGTGGCAGGTGTCAGCAGGTAACTTATATATTTTGCTCCATTGCTGTAGCTTGCATAGTCCATGTCAAAAATCAGAAGAAATCCGATTATAAAAACTATGGCGACAAGCACCGGATTGAATATTGCCAGTTTAAATTTCTTTTTCATCAAGACTCCTATACCATAGGCTGCGAGGCTTATAAGTACTCCGAAATACACTGAATCTGTAAACAATTCTTTCATACTCTACCTCTCTATTCTGTTCTTTCGCTTGACGATAAACTGAGTAACATGCCCCGATACTATCATTACTACGTATGTACTTAGCAAAGTTATTATCAGATAAACAAGCCATGAAGTCTTCAAAACATCCCACAATGCAATCAGCCCTACAGCTGCCGGAACGAACATCAGCGGCATTATATCTATAAGGAATTTACAGGTCTCCTTGATATCGCTTACTTTTACTATCTTGAAATTAAGGCATAAGAACAGTATCACTATCCCGTACACACTGGCGGCAACAGGAAGCGGTATCACTCTGCTCAGCACTTCTCCCAAAAATGAAATAAATATTATTATTCCTATCTGCTTAAGGTATTTCATAATTACCCTCCGTTTTTTATTGCACAACAAAAACCTTACTATGTATTCGTACTTTTTTCAACAAAAAAATCCGGATAACACAAAACAGGCAGAGTTTTTTCCTCTGCCTGCCATTTTTTAATTATTTGTTAAGCATTTCTTCAAGCTTTTCCAATGCCTTAGCTCTGTGACTTACTGTATTTTTCTCTTCTGCAGTGATCTCTGCAAATGTTTTTTCAAATCCATCCGGAACAAAAAGCGGATCATAGCCGAAGCCTCCGTCACCTCTTGGCGCATGGATTATTTTCCCCGGGCATTCTCCCCTTGCAGCAAGAACTTTTCCGTCTGGATAAACCATAGTTACTACTGAAACGAAGCTGGCTCTTCTGTTTTCAATGCCATCAAGCTCTGCAAGCAGTTTATTATTGTTATCCAGATCGCTTTTATGTTCCCCTGCATATCTTGCCGAATACACTCCCGGCGCGCCCCCAAGATAATCTACTGCCAGTCCGGAATCATCCGCAACAGCGATCTTTCCTGAAAGCTTCATTATTTCATTGGCTTTTTTGAATGAATTGGCTTCAAATGTATCTCCATCTTCCACTACGTCTATATCTCCTAAGCCCGCTTCTGCCTGGGAAATGACTTCCATTCCGAATTTCTCCATTATGCTTCTGAGTTCTGTAAGCTTATGCTTATTCTGAGTAGCCGCTATAACCGTTAACATCCTGCCAGCACCTCTTTCTGTAATGCCATGAGTTCATCACAGCCTTTTTTTGCATATTCAAGCATTTTCTGAAGCTCAGATGCATTGAATGCTCCATCTTCCGCTGTACCCTGGATCTCAACATATTCACCTTTATCATTCATTACGATGTTCATATCAACGCCGGCTCTTGAATCCTCTTCATAAGGAAGGTCAAGCCTTACTTCCCCGTCGATTATCCCTACGCTTATGGCTGAAATACATCCTTTTACCGGGATCTCTTCCAGTACACCTTCCTTCACCAGTTTTCTGAAAGCAAGAACGAGTGCCACATATGCACCGGTTATAGACGCTGTCCTTGTTCCTCCGTCAGCCTGGATGACATCGCAGTCTACCCACACAGAACGTTCTCCCATTGCATCCATATCTACAATGCTTCTTAGAGATCTTCCTATAAGTCTTTGTATCTCTTGGCTTCTGCCGTCCACCTTTCCTTTTCTTCCTTCTCTGGATTTTCTTGAAGAGGTGGATCCCGGAAGCATTCCGTATTCAGCAGTTACCCAGCCTTTGCCTGTACCTTTGAGATGAGCTGCTGTCTTTTCTTCCACAGATGCAGTACATATAACCTTGGTATTCCCCATCTGTATAAGCACTGATCCTGCCGGATGCATAATATAGTTCGGTGTTATCTCTACCGGTCTTATTTCATCATTTTTTCTTCCGTCAAATCTTAATTCACTCATTTTATCCCCCAAATTACTATTTCAAAGCCTTATACAATTCATCGCTTTCAGGCGGAGCTATTTCCACTGGCGCCCCATCCTTTATCATAACTCTTCCGCTTTCTGTGATCATTCCGATCTCAGTTATACGTATGTTTTCCTTTGCAGCTCTTGCGATCAGCTCTTCAGCATTTTTTTCTTTAGCCACTATGAGCATAGAACCGCTGGATATAAGTCTAAGGAAATCTATATCCAGTATTCTGCAGATCTTTTCCGTTATAGGTGAACGAGGAACTTTGTCATAATATATCTCAGCTCCAAGCCCTGATGCCTGACACATTTCCCATACAGCTCCCAAAAGGCCGCCTTCTGTTATATCATGCATCCCATCCACGCCTGCTTCTCCTGCCAGGATCCCTTCTTTTACCACACTGGTCATGCTCATAAAGCTCTGTGCAAGAAGTATCTCTTCTTCCGTCAGTTTTCCCTCAAGCTTATCTCTTCTGTCCGTTGAGATTATTCCTATACCTTCTATGCCGATCTCTTTACTTATAAGGATCTTGTCGCCGACTCTTATATTCTCCGAGTTTACGCTTTTTCCTTTTTCGCATCTTCCTATAGCAGTAGACACGATGACAGGTCTGTTGACCGCATCGGTTATCTCAGTATGACCGCCGATTATCTCTATATGATGCTTTTCCGCTTCTTCCCCGGCCTGTTTCATTATCCTTTCCACATCTTCGACTGTAGTGCCGTAAGGCAGCATAACAGCAAGCATTATCCCCAAAGGTTCTATCCCATTGGAGGCTATGTCGTTTAACGTCACATTTATTGCCAGTTTGCCTATATCCTCTGCAGAACCTGTGATAGGATCTGTGGACATTATGCATTCATATTCTCCGAAGTCCACTACTGCACAGTCTTCTCCTATGCCGGGTCTCTGTATAACTTCAGGCCTTTTATATTTAATTTTTTTAAATACGATCTCATTCAGCAGATCGCTTTCAAGCTTTCCTATTGGAAGTATCAAATCTTTCACCGCTCTCTACTTTATCATTTCTTCAAATTCCTGCTGCGATATTATGCTTATACCCAGGCTCTGTGCTTTCGTCAGCTTACTTCCCGCTTCTTCCCCGGCAAGTACATAGGTGGTCTTTTTGGAAACACTTCCCGAAACCTTCCCTCCATATGACTGAATGATCTCAGATGCCTGATCCCTCGTCATAGAAGGCAGGGTGCCGGTTAGAACAAAGGTCATTCCGGAAAACCTGTCATCCTTTTTCTCCATTGAGTCCAAAGATGTCATGTTTACACCAAGTATTCCAAGCTTTTCTATCATACTCCTATTCTTTTCTGAAGAAAAAAACTCCACCACATCATTTGCTGCTATCTGTCCGAAATCCGGGAGCTGCATTATCTCTTCTGCAGAAGCTTTCATAAAGGCTTCCATATCAGGATAATTTTCAGATATTACTTTTGCAGACTGTTTTCCCACATTTCTTATACCTAGGCCTGCGATCAATCTGTTTATACCGTTTTCTTTAGAACGTTCGATGGCTGCGAGAAGATTGTCAACAGCTTTCTCCCTGCCTACTATGCCGGATGCTATCAGTTCATCACGATGTTTATTTAAAGAATAAATATCCGCGATCTCCTCAACGTAACCTTCATCATACAGAGCTTCCGCCGTACTTGGTCCAAATCCCTCTATATTCATAGCATCCTTTGATGCAAAATAGGTCAATGCACGAACCTGTTTTCCGTAACAGTCATCGCTTATGCATTTCATATGAGCGCCGTCATCTTCTCTGACAACAATGCCTCCGCAAACAGGACATTTATCAGGCAGCTTATAGCACACTGTTCCTGCCGGCCGTTTTTCCTTTACTACACTCAAAACTTCCGGAATGATATCTCCTGCTTTCTGAACCACCACGGTATCTCCCACTCGAATATCTTTCATATCTATATAATCCTGATTATGAAGTGTGGCCTTGCTCACCGTACTTCCTGCTATCCTCACAGGTTTCAGCATTGCAAGAGGAGTGATCCTGCCTGTCCTTCCAACCTGTACCTGTATATCGTCTACCACCGTTTCTTTTTTTTCCGGCTCATATTTATATGCTATTGCCCATCTCGGCACCTTGGATGTCATTCCAAGCTTCTTTCTCTCTTCCAGCGGATCAACTTTGATAACTGCGCCGTCTATACCGTATTCAAGATCCCATCTTACCGCCTCTATATCTTCAACTGCTTTCCAAACTTCTTCAAAACTTCTGCATACTCTGTACTCAGGGCTTACTTCAAACCCCTGCTCTTCCAGCCATTCAAAAGTTTTAGAATGGGAATCAAAATCTTTTCCTCTGCATATCTCAAGATTGAAAACGAATATATCAAGACCACGTTCTTTTACGATACTGCTGTCCAGCTGCCTCAAGGTCCCTGCAGCAATATTTCTCTGATTCTGATATAGCTTTCCGCCTGTTTCCCTCTGCTTGAGATTAGCTCTTTCAAAGTTAGTCTTAGTCATATACACTTCCCCGCGTACTTCAACATAGGGAAGCTTTTCCTTTAACTTTTTAGGAAGTGTGGGTATCTGCAGGCAATTTTCATAAACACTTTCACCTGTAATACCATCTCCTCTTGTAAGAGCCTCTGTAAGTATGCCGTCGTGATATCTAAGCACCACAGACAGCCCGTCTATCTTTTTTTCCACCACAAAAACAGTATCACCCAGTTCTGCTGTTACTTTGTCAATAAAAGATACCACTTCCTCTTTGGAAAAAGCATCCTGCAGACTTATTACCGGGATATCATGCGCCACCTTTTTCAATTCTCTTTTTACGGTCCCTCCAACTTTCTGTGTAGGAGAGTCCTCTGAAGCATATTCCGGATAATCCTTTTCAAGAGCTCTCAATTCCAATGACAGCTGATCATAATCATAGTCTGATATCTCAGGAGAATCCTGATCGTAATATCTTTCATTATGGTACTCTATTTCTTTTCTCAGAGCTTTTATTCGCTCCTCAATCAGGTTTACTGTTTCCATGGTTTTATACCTAGATCCTCTTTAATTTTACTATATTGGCATCAAATACTTTTGTTCCGGCCTCGTCAAATATGATGGTGATCATATCGCTCTGTCCGTCTTTTTTCATGCCTACGACCATGCCTTCTCCGTATTTGGCATGTTTTACCCTTTCTCCGCCGCTGAACGCAGGCTGCGCCTGACAGGCATCCTTATTCTGACCGTCAGAACCTTTTGTTATCGCCGACTGCTGCTGTTTTAAGTATCTTAACTGATCTCTCGGATTTATCCTGTCGGTATGTTTTTTCTCTCCTGAGAAACCGACATTTCTGTTTTCGAAATCCTGAATTTCCACATACTGCGGATCTATTTCATGAAGAAATCTGGACTCTTCTTTTATTTCATTTCTTCCAAACACTACTCTTTCAGAAGCACCTACCATATAAAGGATGTCCTTTGCTCTCGTCATCCCCACATAGCATAAGCGTCTTTCTTCCTCCAACGCTTCATTGGATTCGTATACCTTCCTTCCGGGGAAAGTTCCTTCTTCCATTCCCGGCAGGAATACTACAGGAAATTCTAATCCCTTGGCGCTGTGAAGAGTCATAAGAGATACAGCATCTTCGCTATTGTCATGATTGTCCACATCAGTCAAAAGAGCTATTTTCTCCAGGAATTCTTCAAAGGTTCCATCAGGCTGCTGGTCTTCAAAGTCATATATAACAGACTTAAATTCCATAAGGTTTTCAATACGGCTTTTGGCTTCAATAGTATTCTGCGCTTCAAGGGTTTCCATATACCCAGAATCCTTAAGTATGCCGTCATATATAACAGAGATCTTTTCTTTATCCTTCTGCTCTGAATACTTGATTATCATTTTTATAAATCCAACGACACTGTCTGCAGATTTAGCAGACAGGATCTGTATTCCGCCTTCATCAGTCAAAGCGCCCATCATAGATGTTCCGTTGACCTGAGCCAGCATCTCGATCTTCTCTATAGATTTATCTCCGACACCTCTTTTCGGCTCGTTAATAACTCTTTTGAAAGCCAAATTGTCTTTATTGTTATGTATAAGCCTCATGTAGGATACTATATCTTTGATCTCTTTTCTGTCATAGAACCTTGTACCGCCTATAACTCTGTAAAGAACGTCCTGTTTCGAGAAAGCTTCTTCAAAGTTTCTTGACTGAGAATGTGTTCTGTAGAGCACTGCTATATCTGAGCTTTTATATCCTTTGTCCAAAAGCTTGTGGATCTCTCTTGTTATATAAAAAGCTTCTTCTTTGTCAGTATAAGCTCTGTGTACCCTTATCTTTTCTCCTTCTTCCTTATCAGTCCAAAGTTCTTTGCCTTTTCTTTCGGTATTATTCTTGATTACTGAATTTGCTCCTCCCAGTATATTCCCATGAGACCTGTAATTCTGTTCAAGCTTTATTATTTTTGCGCCCGGGAAGTCCTGTTCGAACTCCAGTATATTTCTTATACTTGCGCCTCTCCATTGATAGATGCACTGATCTTCATCTCCCACCACGCATATATTCTTATGTTTTCCGGCGAGATGATGTACTATCTTATACTGGATCTCATTCGTATCCTGGTACTCATCTACCATGATATATTTGAATCTGTCTGCGTAAAACTCAAGAACTTCCGGATGTTCATCAAACAGTTCCACTGTTTTTACCAAAAGATCGTCAAAGTCCAGCGCATTGTTTTTTTTCAGTTTTTCTGTATAACGCATGAAAAGATCTGCTGTTATATGATCTTTAAACCCATCACAATTATCCTTGAATTCCTTTGCTGATACTCCCTTATTCTTGCAGCTGCTTATTATGCTCTGAACGTATGGGATAGGGTATTCTTTCTCTGTCACACCCAGATCATTTATACACTCTCTGATGACGGTTTTATGATCCGCCGTATCATATATTGTAAAATCAAGGCCATAGCCTAATTTATCTATATGCTTTCTCAATACTCTGAGGCAAGCCGCATGAAATGTAAGGACCCACATGCCATTTGTTCTGTCTGCAATAGACTCGATCCTTTCTCTCATTTCATTTGCCGCTTTATTTGTAAAGGTCACCGCTAAAATGTTGTAAGGATCCACTCCCTTTTCGCTTATCAGATAAGCTATCCTTCTTGTCATTGTAGCAGTCTTGCCGCTTCCTGCTCCTGCAACCACCAAAAGAGGGCCTTCTGTGCACAGAACGGCTTCTCTCTGTTTTTCGTTTAATTCATTCAAGTAATTCATTCTTGTCTCCTAAATTCTGCCTATGCTGTAATGTGTCTGTTGTGCCCTTTTATTCTTCAAACAGGCAAGTTCCCCCGATGAACTCTTTTAACAAAGAATTATTCAATATTGCGCTTTCGTCCGGCAGCTCCACAAAGTATGACAGAAGCTTCAGCAGCTTCTGAGCTGTAATATATTCCGGAGCATCCTCGCTCACTTCCTCAAGTATAGGTTTTGCATACTTTTTAAGTACAGCAAGTTCATAAGGAAGAGCTGAATTGAACATTACATCCGCTTCTTCCTGATAAGGGAATATATTTTTTTCTTCTCCGGCTCGAACGTCTGCCCATGAACTCAGAGTATCCAAAGCACTCTTTCCTCTGGTCCTGTGATCTCTTACCAGCCTTCTGAACAGTCTCGCATCTGATGTAGGTATCCTGTTGTGAGCATCTACTCCAAGGGAAGTCAGCGGACTTATATATATCTTAAACTTATCCTTCGCTCTTATTCCTTCAGTTAGTTTTTCGTTAAGTCCATGTATCCCTTCTATTATGATAGTTTCATTCGGCTTCATCTTTGTTATCCTCTTGCCAAAAATCTTCTTGCCGGAAATGAAATCATATACAGGAATATCTACTTCCTCTCCGTTTAAAAGCATATTAAGCTGTTCATTAAAGAGTTTGATATCCACTGCTTCCAGATCTTCAAACTTATACTTGCCGTTTTCATCTTTTTCAACAAATTCTCTATCTATAAAATAATCATCTGTTGACAAAGTCACTACTTTTATTCCATGTACATTCAGCTGCACCGATAATCTTTGAGCAAAAGAAGTTTTCCCCGAAGAACTCGGGCCTGCGATCAGTACTATCCTCTTTTTTGTGGATTGTATACTGTCTGCGATCTGAGCGATCTTTTTCTCATGAAGGGCCTCTGACACCTGGATAACTCTTCTGTATGTGCCTCTTTCTATGGTTTTATTGAGCTGTGCCACATAAGGCACCTGTATAAGATCCATCCAGTGATGAGTCTCCTTGAATATTCCATACAGCATCCTGTCATGCTTAAATTCCGGAAGCTGCTTTGGGTCCTCCATAAGCGGCATTCTGAGCAGGAATCCATTTTCTACTCTTTTTATATCAAACTTTGATACATAGCCGGTCGATACAGGCAATGCTCCGTAAAAATAATCCCACAGCCATCCGCATCTGTATATATTAACGGTACTCTTTGTCCTGTAGTTGAGAAGTTCAAGCTTTGGAGGGTCATATTGAGTTCCCAGTGCTTTTTTTGCTTCCTCTACAGGGA
>JAFXHN010000029.1 GCA_017536365.1 Bacillota bacterium
ACCCATGAGGTATGGAGCGAAAGCTCGTTGTTAGAACACCTGACGTTACCGGAGAACTATGCTTTTGCAGGACTATCCGGAATGGTTTCCAGTATCTTGGTTGAATGGGCACGTTCAGGATTTCGGGATAAAAAGGAAACAGTCATCGAAGTATTGCTTTCTTTCCTCATAAGCATTTCAAAAACCATGATCAAGTAAGAAAAGGACCATTAAGGTCCTTTTTTCTTTTCTTTTATTCTACTTTTGCAGGAATGTCACCACCTCACAATGCGCTGTATGCGGGAACATATCCACAGGCTGAGCCTTCACAAACTCATATCCCATTTCTGCCAGCTTTTTCACATCCCTTGCAAGTGTTGCCGGGCCGCAGGACACATAAACTATCCTTTCAACACCGGCATCAGCAACAGCTTTAAGAAGTCTTTCATCGCAGCCGCTTCTTGGAGGATCCAGCACTGCCACATGAGCTCTGGTTCCTTTAAGGACCATTTCAGGAAGAACTTCTTCCGCTTTACCGCAGGTGAATACCGCATTTACTATTCCGTTCTTTATAGCATTCCTGTTGGCGTCAAGGATAGCATCCTTAACCACTTCGATACCGATGACTCTTTTAGCCTTTGAAGCCAGATAAAGGCTGATAGTCCCTACTCCGCAATAAAGATCGAATACAGTTTCATTTCCTGTCAGCTCTGCAAATTCCGCAACTTTAGCATAGAGCTTCTTTGCCTGCTTTGTGTTCACCTGATAGAAAGATCTAGGAGAGATCAAATACTCTATGCCTTCAAAATTGTCGGTTATCCTTTCCTGACCGTAAACAAAGATATTCTTATCTCCCATTACAGCTCCGCCCTGTTTATTCTGGTTGATATTTAAAACAAAGCTTCTAAGCTTGTATTTCACTCCGGTTTCTTCATCCGGTTCTATTTCATCTATGGCCTCCTTGAGCCATTCCACAAGAGTTTCCTGCTCCGGCAGCTTGCCTTTGTTGATGACCAAAACTACCATTACCTCTCCGGTGCCTTCTGCATTTCTTACCACAAGATGCCTGAGAGTACCCTTTTCTGTCTTTCCGTTATATATTGAAACTCCAAACTGAGTGATGTAATCTCTAATGACCTGAGCCACAGTTACCGCAGGCTCAGACTGAAGCATGCAGTCCTGACAGTCTACCACGTAATGAGTTTTGGCTTTGTAAAACCCTATAGCAGGGTTTTCTGTGTTCCCTCCAACAGGGAACTGACCGTTGTTTCTGTAGTATACAGGTTCTTCCATTCCTATGATATCAAGGACCTCCGGATCCTTAACACCGCCGATACGTTCCAGTACGCTTTTCACCTGACGCTGCTTAAGCTCCAGCTGTCCGTCATAATCCAGTGCTGCGAGGCTGCACCCTCCGCACTCTCTGGAGTATTCACATTCGGGCACTACTCTGTATTCGGAAGGCTCATCTATCTCAAAAAGCCTTCCGAAAGCATAATTCTTTTTCACTTTGGTTATTTCAACAGTACATACATCGCCTATGACTGCATCATTAACAAAAACTGCGATACCCTCTACTCGGCCTATACCTTCGCCGCTCTGCCCCATATCAACGATCTCTACTTTATATTTTTCTCCAACTGTAAGCATATTTTGTCTCCTTATAGAAAATGTGGACGCGTCCGCGCGCCCACAATGATTAATCGATCTTGTATTTTGTCTTGAATTTGCTCTGCATCATTACCTTAAGGATCTTTCTAACCTGAGGGATCTGTTCCTTAGTCATAAAACGTTTAGGAAGTATCACTATCATTCCGGATGTATTAAAGATAAGAAAATGGGTCTTGCATTCATCTCCGTTGTAGAGGTTTTCCCATTCGAACACCTTTGTTTTTTCTTCATCATAAGCTTCTGAGATAAGATTATCTTCGCAGATTATCATATGTCTCTTTGCGCCCATATATTCAAAATCCGCCTTATGAAGCTTGTTTGTGATATGCCTCATGAAAGCGATTAGGCCAAGGTCTAAAACAATAAAAGCAACCGCTATAAGTTTCAGCATATTAGTCATCTCTATAGTTCCTATGGCACCAAGGATCAAGTAACCTATAGATATAACGGCTATCCCTACCATTCCGAATATTGCAAATTTATTCTTGCCCATTACATTATTAAACACTACGTTTCTGTAATCTTGTTTTTCTAAATCTACATCAAATTCTACATGCCTTACATCAGCCATTTTTATGTCCTCCCTATTTAATAACGTGAACTTTCATCATATTCGTGCTTCCTGATTTACCGAAAGTAAATCCCGCTGTGAAAATAACCTTATCTCCTTTTTTAAGGAAATCTGTTTCAGCCAAAACAGCCTCTACCGACTGTTTGTATATTTCTTCTTCATTTCTCTGTTCTTTGATTATAACAGGATAAACGCCCCATGTCACAGAAAGTCTTCTTGCAGTCATTATACTGTCTGTCGTCACGAAGATCGGAGCCTTCGGTCTGAACTTAGACACCATCCTGCCGGCAAATCCCGATGAACTTGCTGTCAAAATCATAGCGGCATTAAGATTCTCCGCAACTATTACAGTAGCATAACCTATGGCATTTGTCACGTCTTCACTTTGATGTTCTTTCTTTTTCTCAAGGATGAGCTGATAATCCAACGATTCCTCTGTAGCAACAGCAATATCTCTCATCATTTCCACAGCTCCAACAGGATACTTTCCTGCTGCAGTTTCGCCGGAAAGCATAATACAATCTGTACCGTCAAGGATAGCGTTTGCCACATCTCCTACTTCCGCTCTCGTAGGACGAGGATTCCTCATCATAGAATCCAGCATCTGGGTAGCTGTTATAACCGGTTTACCTGCTTTGTTGCACGCTCGGATCATCTTTTTCTGGATAAGAGGGATCTGTTCAGGAGCCAGTTCTACTCCCATATCGCCTCTGGCTACCATTATACCATCAGCAACTGCTAAAATCTCGTTAAGATTTTCCACACCTTCCTGATTTTCAATTTTTGCTATTATCTTTATCTCGCTGCCGCCGTTTTGGTCCAGGATATCTCTGATAAGATCAACATCTTCAGGCTTTCTGACAAAAGAAGCTGCAATAAAGTCCACTCCGCTGGATGCTCCGAAAATAAGATCTTCCTTATCCTTTTCTGTTATCGAAGGAAGATTTGTCCTCACACCCGGAAGATTGATCCCTTTCCTGCTGCTCACTGTGCCGCTGTTCACTACGATACAGTTTATATCCGTATCTTCTACGGTTTCCACTTTAAGTTCTATCAGTCCGTCATCTATCATTATCCTGCCGCCCGGAGAGATGTCTTTGGGCAGATCCTTGTATGTAACGGAACACCCTTCTTTGTTTCCTACGATCTCTCTGCTGGTAAGAACGAACTTCTGCCCTTGTTCAAGAGTCACAGGAGATTCAAAAACTCCCGTTCTTATTTCAGGGCCTTTGGTATCAAGCATTATCCCGATATGACGCCCGGTCTCATTTCTGAGTTCCTTCATCATATCGATCCTTTCTTTATGCTCTTCATGACTTCCGTGAGAGAAATTCAGTCTCATCACGTCCATCCCGGCATTTATCATCTGTCTTAATGTCTCTTTGTCACTGGACGCCGGCCCTACAGTGCATACTATCTTAGTCTTCTTCATTACACTCTTCTCCCTTGACTTTATTCTGCAAGTATATCTCCAAGCTCTATCAGTTCGAGCCTCTTTTCTCTCCTGATCTCAAGAGCTTCGGTGATGTCAAGATCTATCATCTGCTCATTCTTTATACCGACTGCCCTTGCCTTTCTTCCTTCCATAAGGACTTTGACCGCATAGGCTCCCATCCTGCTGGCTATGAGCCTGTCATAAGATGAAGGGCTGCCGCCACGCTGAACATGACCCAATACAGTTATACGGCTTTCCATACCTGTCTTCTCCATTATCACAGTTTTAAGCTCTTCGCAAGTTACCGGAGCTCCTTCTGCTGCGATGATAAGACAATGAAGTTTTCCTCTTTTTTTGCCTTCCAAAACTCTTCGGCATACCTCGTCCTCATCGTATTCATCCTCGGGCACGATTATAACATCCGCTCCGGAGCCTATCCCCGCAAACAAAGCTATGTCTCCGCAATGCCTTCCCATGAGCTGAACTATAGTCACTCTGCCGTGAGAAGAGGAAGTGTCTCTCAGATTTCCTATAGCATTGATAGCGGTATTCACCGCAGTATCGAATCCAATAGTAAAATCCGTATAAGGCAAGTCGTTGTCTATAGTGCCCGGTATACCTATTGCTGCAACTCCGCTGTCGGAAAGATCCTTTGCACCTCTCATGCTTCCGTTTCCTCCTATGACCACAAGACCGTCTATGCTGTATTCTTTAAGAACATCTAAAGCCCTGCCGAAGCCCTCTTCAGTCATGAAAGCTTCACTTCTTGCCGTAAGAAGCATCGTGCCGCCCCTGTCCAGTATATCAGAAACGCTTCTGGTATCCATTTTGATAAGATCTCCTTCAATAAGACCCTGATATCCTCTCTTGATACCATATACTTCTATATCATAATGTATCGCTGTCCTTACTATCGATCTGACAGCGGCATTCATTCCCGGAGAATCTCCACCGCTGGTAAGTATAGCTATTCTTTTAATCATTCTATTCCTCCCCGATAAACTCATATGCTCTGAGAGTTCCAATAAGTGCATCCGAACCGTCCACATACATGGATCTGTCTGCCTTGAACTTCCTGCCGGAACGTTCGGATATGATGACTACAGGAACGCTTCCCGGAAAATCAGTAAGTATCATCTTTATATCTCTGAAAGCTGACGCCTCATCTCTGTCCTTTGATATCCTAAGTACGATAGGCTTCAGATCCGCAGTTTTATTCTTATCTGTTCCTTCCTTTATAGAAGAAGTTTGCCCCTTTTGAATACTATTTAATCTTTCAGGAAGGTTCTTATCCAGAAGTGCAACACTTTCAGCCACTATTTTAGGAAGTTCCTCTTCCTTCATAGATATCCTGCCTTTTACTACTACAGGTTCATCCGAATCGAAAAACTTCTCCGCTTCCTCATATTTATTCTGGAACACGATGACCTCTACGCTGCCGTAGAAATCCTCAAGCTGAATAAATCCCATCCTTTTATTCGTTTTTGTTATAAGTGTCTTTTTGGAGGTGATCATGCCTGCGATCACTGCCTGCATTCCGTCAAACACTTCTCCGTTGTCATCTGCGTGTGCAAGTATCTCCGTGTCTATACTGGATACTCTTTCGATAGCTTTTCTGTACTGCTCCAAAGGATGACCTGTTATATACAGCCCCAGCATTTCTTTTTCCATCGAAAGCAGTATTTCAGAAGGAAACTCTGCTACCGAAGGCAATACCTGATCTCCTATAGCTTCCTGTATGCTCTGAGAAAAATCCTGAAACAGAGATAGCTGACCTTCTATATTCTTCTTCGCAGTGTTTTGTGCTGATTCTATCTGTTTTTCATATACGGCCATAAGCTGCGCTCTGTATGCTCCCAAAGAATCAAATGCGCCTGCTTTTATCATACTTTCCACAGCTTTTTTATTTATCTGATGGATGTCAACGTTGTTTATAAAAGAGAAGAAATCCTTGAACTCGCCCTTTTCTTCACGAACTCTGAGTATCTCGTCTATAACTCCCTCCCCAACATTCTTTATTGCCAGGAGTCCAAAACGTATCTGTCCCTCCTGAACGGTAAACCTCTTACCGCTCCTGTTAACATCCGGCGGAAGGACCTTTATTCCCATTTCATTGCAGTTCCTGATATATTTGGCGATCTGGTTCGAGTCTCCCATCACAGAGGTCATAAGAGCTGCCATAAATTCTTCCGGGTAATATGTTTTAAGATACGCAGTCTCGTATGCCAGCACCGCATAAGCCGCCGCATGGGATTTGTTGAAAGCGTATTCAGCAAATTTCACCATATCATCAAAGATCTGATGCCCTGCTTCTTCAGGGATACCGTTTCTGATACATCCTGCGATCTCAACATTTCCCGCATCGTCCAGTTTCCCGTAGACGAAATTGTTTCTTTCCTCCTGCATCACATCCATCTTTTTCTTACCCATGGCTCTTCTTACGAGGTCGCTTCGTCCATAAGTATAACCGCCCAGATCCCTTACGATCTGCATTACCTGTTCCTGATATACCAGGCAGCCGTAAGAAACTCCAAGAATAGGTTTAAGTGAAGGATGTATGTATTCTATCTTATCCGGATTCTTTTTGTTTTCAATATACTTTGGTATTGAGTCCATAGGACCCGGTCTGTAAAGGGCCACGCCCGCTACTATATCCTCAAAACAGTCAGGCTTGAGATTTTTCATAAAGGCTATCATGCCGGAGCTTTCGAGCTGGAAAACCCCATAATCATTCCCACTGGCTATAAGCTGATAAACTTTAGGATCATCGTAATCCATCTTTGAAAAATCAATTTCAACACCATGGTTTTCTTTTATCATCTCTATGGCATCCCTGATAACTGTTAGGTTTCTGAGTCCAAGAAAATCCATCTTAAGCAGCCCCAGTTCTTCAACTGTGCCCATAGGAAACTGTGTGGCAAGACCTTTATCACTGTTATACAAAGGAACATATTCATCGATAGGTTTATTTGCAATTACCACTCCTGCCGCATGAGTAGATGCATGTCTCGGCATACCCTCGAGAGCGCGCCCCATATCCAGCAGTTCCTTTACTTTTATATTCTCTTCATAATCCTTTTTAAGATCAGGATTCATTTCCAAAGCTCTGTCTATCGTCATATGAAGATCAAAAGGTATTTTCTTGGCAATAGCATCCACTTCGCCGTAAGGCATATTTAACGCTCTTCCCACATCTCTTATTACAGCCTTGGCTTTAAGCGTACCGAAGGTTATGATCTGAGAAACCTTGTCCTTGCCGTACTTACTGATAACATAGTCTATTACCTCCTGTCTTCTTTCATAGCAGAAGTCTATGTCTATATCAGGCATGCTGATCCTTTCAGGATTAAGGAATCTCTCAAAAATCAGATTGTATTTTATCGGATCGATATCTGTGATATGCAGACAGTAGGCAACTATGCTTCCTGCTGCAGACCCTCTCCCCGGTCCTACCACGATACCGTTTTCCCTTGCGTAATTTATAAAATCCCATACTATAAGGAAGTATTCCACATACCCCATATTTACGATGGTGCCGAATTCATATTCCAATCTTTCTCTATGAAGCTCGCTCTCATCACCGTAACGATTTTTGAGGCCTTTTTCGCACAGATATTTCAAATACTCTTCAGTAGTATCAAATTCCTTAGGCTGCTGGAATTCCGGCAGGTGATAATTGTTGAATTCAAAGCTTACATTGCATCTTTCCGCTATTCTTACGGTATTCTCCAAAGCTTCGGGAACATCCGCAAAGAGTCTTTCCATCTCTTCGGAAGATTTGAGATAAAACTCGTCCGTAGCAAACTTCATACGGTTTTCTTCGTCTACTGTCCTTCCTGTCTGTATACACATAAGGACATCCTGAGCCTTTGCATCCTCTTTATTGACATAATGAACATCATTGGTAGCTACGATAGGGATACCCAGTTCTTTTGCCATTTTCTTCTGAATAGGCAGGATCCTGAATTCCTCTTCCATTCCCTGATCCTGTAATTCAAGGAAGAAATTACCCGGCCCAAAAATCTCATTAAGGGTCAAAGCTTCTTCCTTGGCTCCCTCATAGTCTCCGTTCAGCAGCTTTCGCTGAACATTCCCCGCAAGGCATGCCGAAAGAGCAATCAACCCTTTACTGTGCTGTCGCAAAACATCGTAATCTATTCTCGGTTTGTAGTAAAACCCGTCTATGTAACCGATGGACACGATCTTCATTAAATTTTGATAACCTTCGTTATTCTCTGCAAGCAGTATCAAATGCCCCTGATACTTATCTTTTTCAGCATCCTTATCTTTCATACTCCTTGCGGAAGTGTAGACTTCACACCCGATTATGGGTTTTATACCGGCTTTCAAAGCCTCCTTATAGAAGTCTACGACCCCAAACATTACTCCGTGGTCCGTTATGGCCAGTGCCTTCATATCCATATCCACGGCTTTTCTGATCAAATCTTTAATTCTGGCAGCCCCGTCCAGCAGGCTGTATTCACTGTGAACATGAAGATGTACAAAATCCATTTCTACCTCTCTACAATTTACCGGCCATTTCCATTATCTTAGCTAACCTGTGGCTTACTCCGGATTTACCCAGAGGCGGGTTCAGCATCGCCCCAAGTTCCTGCAAAGATGCTTCTCTCTCCTCCAGCCTCAAAAGAGCTATCTCTCTCAATTTAACAGGAAGATATTCCGGTCCTTTTATTTCAAATATTTTTTCTATTGCAGCTATCTGCTTTTCCGAAGCCGCCAAAGTCTTGTCCATATTGGCATTATCACAGTTTACCAGTCTGTTTGTCATATTCAGCATCTCTTTCATCAGCTTGACATTTTCCAGCTCAAGTAAAGCTTTATGTGCGCCTGTGATATTCAGAAAATCACTTATCTGGCTGCTGTCTTTTATGTAAACTACCGTGGAATCCTTTCTTATGATATCCTTTGCTTTCAGTTTAAACTGAGACATTAGCTTTATTATATCCTTTGCCAAAACTGGATTGGTAGTAACTATCTCCATATGATAAGCCTTTTCCGGATCGGTAATGGAACCGCTGCCCAGAAATGCACCTCTTAAAAACGCTTTTTTACAGCATTTCTTTTTGATCAGGCTTTCATCTATGCCGTAATCAAAAACATTGAATCCGTCTTTCACTTTGAGTATACCCGTTTCTCTGAGTATCTCCTGACAGCGCATATCTTCGGTTATGATCATCTCGTAAAAGTTGTTCTTTTTAAGCATCATATTCTTGCTGATAACAAGCTCCAGCTTTACACCGAAGTATTCTTTCATCAATCTTATGATCTTACGTGCCGCCGCTGCATTTTCCGTCATCAAACGGTAATTGACTTTATTAAGACCCGCCAGTCTTATAGAACCGCAGGTCCTAAGGATCCCCGCGATCTCCGCCAGCATGCAGCATCTTTTGTCCGGCATTATCTGCGCCAGTTCACTCTTAATGTCCGACGAAAATGACATCTGTTATTCCCCTTTGTTCTGTTCCTTTTCGTAATATTCCGCCGCTTTTATGATGATCTTTCTTTCATCATCATAACGTGCCAGATCGATGGCTTTTTCTATTGGAATGTATTTTGCTTCTATGAATCCTTCTCTTCTGAGTGGGACACATTCCATGTTTTTTGCCCGCATAAAGTACCAGTGTACCGTCTTTTCAGTCTTTTCCCTTTTAGGATTTCTGGAATTAAGCATATATGTAATATTCCCTAAATAGAATATGATCTCACCCTTAACTCCGCTCTCTTCACAAACCTCTCTCAACGCAGTCTGTTCAAGAGTCTCCATAGGTTTTATTCTCCCTTTAGGCAGGACCCAGTCACCGTTATACTTTCTTAGTAGCAGAATAGCATTTCCCACTAAAACTACCCCGCCTGCGCTGGTTTCCTTCTTCATAGTAT
>JAFXHN010000030.1 GCA_017536365.1 Bacillota bacterium
CCTATACAGGAAGGATAGGTAAGTTTTCCGTTTTTATCATCGCTTCCTATAGGTTTGCCCAGTTCCTCTACAGTGCCGCAGACATCCAGTATATCGTCTGCTATTTGAAATTCCAAGCCTATAAGATCACCAAGCAAGGAGAACTTGTCCATCAAAGCTTCATCGGCATTTCCCAAATATCCTCCTGCCATAACAGCACTTTTTATTAGGGCGCCGGTTTTATTTCTGTGTATAAATTTCAAAAGATCCAAACTCCTGTTTCCGGAGCCTTCCCCTTCTATGTCTGCTATCTGGCCTCCTATCATTCCATAGTATCCCGCAGCAGATGCAATACATTTTGCTGCCTTCAAAGCTCCCTCTCGTTTTTCAGATTCGATCCCAGCCACAGCATCAAACATTATTTCAAAAGCCCTGTTAAGCAGAGCATCTCCTGCCAGTATGGCACAGGCTTCTCCAAAAACTACATGATTTGTAGGCTTGCCTCTCCTTAATTCATCATCATCCATAGCAGGAAGATCATCATGTATTAGTGAATACGTATGAATGAACTCTATTGCACAGGCAAAAGGAACAGCATCCTCTTCTTTTCCTCCCGCAGCTCTGCAGGCTGCCATAAGCATCACAGGTCTTATCCTCTTTCCTCCGGCAGTAAGACTGTATTTCATAGCCTCCAGCACTGATCCGCTTTCATCTATCCTGTCCGGTAGATAATTCAATAGCTCTTTTTCTATAATATTTTTAAGTCTGTTATATTCTTCATTAAACATATTGCCGTTATTGCTCCAGTTCCCTTATCTCATCACTGTCTTTATCAAGATTCATAAGCCGCTGCTTTGCATTGTCCAAGATTGTCCTGCATTCTTCGTAATATTTAGATGCATCTTCAAACAGCTTAATGGATTCCTCAAGAGTAACCGAATCCCTTTTTAAAGAAGCTGCAGCTTCTTCAAGTTTAGCATATGATTCCTCAAAACTCTTCTTCTTAGCCATTATCCTGCACCTCTCCTTTCTTGATATCTCGTATAAGACAGTTCATACTGCCGTCTTTTATCCTTACATTTATCGTGTCACCCGGTTTTACTTCCGAAGTACTGCGTATAAACCTTCCCTCTTCATCGGTGACTGCACCGTATCCGAGACTAAGGATCTTCGCAGGATCCATACTGTCTGCACGGCTTTTTAATTTTTCAATTTTTATTTCTTCTCTATATATCTTATCTTTAAAAAGGATGATCACATCCTTCATTATACTGTCAAGCTTGTTTTCGTATCCCGAGATCTTGTTTTCAACAGCAGAGATAAGATTTCTCTTGGAATGCATTTCCAAAGAGTTTTCCAGAAAAACAGTTTTTTGAACAGTGCTTCTCTTAGCCTCAGATATAAAAATCTCCATACTCGCCCGGATCTCTCTCATATCCGGTACCGCAGCTTCTGCAGCTGCTGTAGGCGTAGCAGCTCTCATATCCGCAACGAAATCCGCTATTGTAAAATCTGTTTCATGCCCCACTGCAGAGATAACGGGTATTTCAGATGCAAAAATACTTCTGGCCACCCTTTCCTCATTAAAGGCCCACAGTTCTTCAGCCGAACCTCCTCCTCTGCCTACTATTATAACATCAGGAGGCTCTTCCATCCTGTTCAAAGCTTTTATTGCATCTTCAATATCTCCCGAAGCTCCGTCTCCCTGAACAAGACATGGGCACAGTATTAGATCCACATAATCATTTTTATTTTTGACAGTCCTTATCATATCCCATACCGCCGCTCCGGTAGCGGAAGTAACTATCCCTACAGAACGTGGAAAAACAGGTATAGGCTTTTTGTATTCCTGAGAAAAAAGACCTTCAGCATTTAGCTTCTGCTTCAGCCTTTCAAAAGCCGCAGCAAGATTCCCTTCTCCTTCTATCCTTATATCCGAAACATTCAGTGAATAAGAACCGCCTTTTTCATATAAATATATATACCCCGATGCAATTATCTCCATCCCTTCCTCTAAAGGATATCTGAGATACCTTGCCTTGTCAGCAGGCAAAAAGCAGTTTATCCTGCTGCCCTTGTCCTTCATAGAAAAATACACATGTCCGGTGCTGTGGTTTTTAAGATTTGATACTTCACCTATCACCGATATATTTGAAAGCAGCGGATCGCTTTGCAATACTGTCTTTATATACCTGTTAACCTGTGAAACTTGAACCGGTCTCATCCGCCAAATACCTCTTCATTCCCATCATAGCGATCCCCGCCGCATTGTCCGAGGACAGTTCCGGAGATCCAAAAAAAACATCTTTATCCTTTTCAAACATTTTCCTTATAAACCGGCTGGATGAAACACCTCCGGCCATAATAACAGGTTTGATCCCTGTGCTTTCTCTTGCTTGACCTATAACATCATTTAATGCCTGTCCGATCCTCGACAGAAGTGCAAAAGAAACAACATTCTTAAACAGCTCTGTACGATCTTTTTCCTTATCTATATATCTTTGTATCTGAGTTTCTATCCCCGATACATTCATCATACCTTCTTCGGTCTTTATCCTGCAGAACAGTTCTCTATGATCCTTCAAATCCTCCGGTCTGCTGTCGTTCTCCACCCTGCATGCTCTTTCATCGACATATTTTCCGCAGGGAAAAGGCATTTCAAGACTTACACCCACTCTATCGATAAGCTGTCCCAAAGCCAGATCTTTTGTAGCTCCCACTATTTCTGCCGTATAACCGGATCCTCCCGAGTGTTCTCTGCACTTAAGCACCTCTGTGGTTCCTCCGGAAAGATGGAGACATAAAAACTCCCCTTCGCCATTAAATCCAGAAGAATATCTTGCAGATTCTATATGTCCTTCCTGGTGAGAAAAACCGTAATACTGTGCACCCGTTACTGCCGAAACAGATCTTCCTAAAGAACTTCCTGCAAGGAACACCGGCATATATGATCCCTCTACATTTCTCGGCCTTTCTGATGCTGCCACAACGGCTATCCTGCATTTTTTCTCATTTATTCCCATATTTTCTATAATCTGGGGTAAGTTACCTATATGTTCAAATAGGGCCTGAGATTGTCTCAGCCCCCGTTCGCCCTGTCTTACTTCCAAGATCTTTCTTGAATTGCCGACAATATTAAGTTCTTCATCCACTAAAGCTGCGGATGTGGTGTAGTTGCTTGTATCTATGCCCAAGCAATAGCTCTTACTGTTCATTTTTCTCCTTGACCATAGAACCCAGGATACCGTTGATAAACTTTCCCGAATTGTCGCCGCCAAACTTTTTCCCCAGTTCAACAGCCTCATTTATTGCTACAGATTCAGGAGCTGTCTTTGAAAAGAATAATTCCGCCGTTGCCAGTCTGAGTATAGCCACATCAACTTTTCCCATAGTCTGGATCGACCATTTTTTCCCAAATCTGTTTATCATTGAATCGATCTCATCCTTATTCTCAGCAACAGCATTAAATACACTGTCTATGAATTCGTCTTTAACTTCTTCCAGATCATTGTTTGCCATAAACAGAGCTTTCCTCTCCGGGCTAAAATCATTTTGTACATCCATTTCAAAGATCATCTGCATTATCAGCTCTCTCGCTTTGCTTCTTTTCATTAACTTTCTTCTCCTTCATCCTTGGCTGCACTCTCTTTTATAACGACTCCCTGAACATGGATATTAACAGCCTTCGTAACTTCACCGGTCATTTCACCGACCTGTTTCTTGACTATCTCCTGGATCTCCCACGCCACTTCCGGGATCCTATATCCGTAATAAACATTAACGAATATATCTATTATGAGAACATCCTCATCTCCCCTGGAAACTTTCACACCTTTTGTAACGTTCATCCTCAAGATGTTTTTTGTAATGTTGTCGGTGATCCCTCCTACAAGTGAAGCCACTCCTTCTACCTTAGCTGCTGCCATGGCTGCTGTCACTGCTATGACCTCATCCGTAACTTTTACTATACCGTTATTGTCCTCACTCATAAAGTTCTCCTTCTCGGAAATCGCAAATAATAATGTAATATTATACTATTAAAGCATTATCTTTACAACTTATTTTGAACTACGATCTGTGAAGGGTCTCTTCCGGTCTCTCGGCATACCACATCTACCACCTGAGCTACATCAACGTCCGTCAATTCCTCCTTGTTAAGAGTAACATTTACAGCGCTGTCAGTCATTACCACATATACATCTTCAAACCCTTTGTTTTTAAGAAGATTCTCGATAGTAACCTCTTTACTCATATATTCTATAAGAGTCAGCTTTTTCTGAACTGCCTGTTCCTTTGCGGTCTCGTCCTCAGATTCCTCCGAAAACTCAGTCAGCATGGATATTATCTCATTTCTGTCCATATTGAGGGCGGCTCTTGCCTCTTCAAAGAATGTTGAGCTGTCATTCAGATCAGAATAATCATCGCTGCTCACCAAAGTCACTTCTTCTGAGTCATATGTTTCACTGGAAACTACGGCTAAATCCTCTGCATACAATGCCATCTGCTGAGTTTCGTAATCCACATACTCTCCTGAAGTCTGAAGCAGTCTTTGATCTGTTAATTTACTGTTTAACACACCCACGCAAAGAGCAAGTACGATAAGTCCTGCCAAAAGCACTCTTTTTCTTTTAAAATTCTTCATGATTACCTCCCCGGATCACCTTTTGATCGTTTACTTATTTGCTTTCCAGTACAGTTATCCTGCTGACCGGAATATCAAATGCGGACTGAGCTGCAGTTATTATTTTATTCTTTGTTATTATGTCTCCTGCTCCCTGTGCTACCACCACAACTCCCTTAACAGAGCTTTCTCCGCGTACATCTTCACCGTATGTAAGCATCACTTTGACATCACCTACTCCTTTTACCTCAGAAAGTATATCCGACATCCTTTGTTCTTCTTCCATATAAAGATTTTCTGCATCGATAGCCTGACTGTCATTGTCAAATATCACCAGAGACTGTTCTTCTTCTTCTTCTGCAAAGAAAACATTTCCTATGAGAAGGGCTGCCGCCAGGATTATCACTAAGGTAATTATAAAATTCAAAACATCTCTGACAGCTTTTTCGTCTTTAAATAATTTCCCAAGCATTTCCGCAAGCCTATTCATTTTGATGTTCCTCCTCCGATACTTCGTAAGAAACCATACTGTCATCGATGCCCAGTCTCTGTGATACGCATCTGATTATATTATTGACATATTCAGTTTCTTCTCCTTTTATTACTATCTTCTGAAGATAGGCCGGCTCTTTTTCTTGACTGCTTCCTGAACTGTCCAGAAAAATATCGACCTCTTCAATATTAAGCTCCGGATAATAACCCTTCACAGCAGCTTTTACTTCCGACTCTATCTTATTTTTATATATCTCCTCCATCTGGATCGACTGCACTTCCTCCAGCCCCCTATCCGATTCCTCATAAGCTGCCATGGCAAAAGTTTCCACATGATCTGTATACTCTTCCAACAATCCTTCCTCTGTATATCCGCCTTCCATAAAATATGAAACAGGTGAAAGAACAACACCAAGGATCATTATAGAGAATACAAACTTAAGGTATTTTTTCATATTCCCCTTAGGTATAACGATCTCTGCAAAGCACAGTCCTGTTACGATTATGAATATATCTCTTACCCAGTCTTTCAATAGATCCGTCATCAGAATCCGCCTCCTCCAAAGCTAGCGAACATCGTAACAAATATGATAAACATAAGCGCAACTAAGAAAACCACCACTGCAAGAGTTATCACAGTATTTCCCATCTCACTCATACAGTCAGAGATATTGTCATTCCCCAAAGGTTCAGTCACAGCCGCCGCCAGCTTATAAACCGCTGCAGCTGCCGCAAGTTTTATAATAGGCACTGATACTATTATCAGGACCGCTATTATACCGAATACTCCCGCAGCGCTTTTTATGACCATGCAGCAGCTTCTGATAAGATCCAAAGAGTCAGCAGCAAACCCTCCTATTATAGGGACAAAATTCCCCACAGAATATTTCGCAGCTTTTGTAAGCACCCCGTCTGCGGACACCGTTACTATGCCCTGGACCGCAGACAGTCCCGAAAAAAGAAGCACGCATATCCCAATGGCAAACAAGGCTATCTTCCTTATATACCCCGCCAGCCTTTTTATATAATTATTCTCTGTCAAACTGTTTATCATAAAAAATGCACAGGACATAAAGACAGCAGGAAATATGAATACATCTACCACTGTGGAAAAAATAGTGACCGCCATAAGTACCACAGGATTCATCACCGCTCCTGTAGTCACTCCGCCGCTTCCTATCAGCAGTGTCATCATTACCGGCGACAATGCCTGAATAAAGCCCATCATGCTGTCTATGGCATCTCCCGCTACTCTGTACATCATATAAAAATTTGCTATGCACACGGCTACTGCCGAATAATTGCAGATCAGCTGACCTACTCCACTAACTGCAGTCTCACCAAATGACAGAGATGTACTTTTTAAAAGTCCGCTTATTGCGCATATAAAAATGACTTCAGCAAACAGAAATATACAGGAGAAGATCTCATTCATGAAAATGCTTATCAACGCATCTCCTATCTCTGTAAGATCTATCGCAGATTCGCCTGATATGAGTTTTGACACTATATCTCCAATGCTTGGAGGATCATATCCGTATTCTCCTACGTACTCAGTTATCCCCATTATCTCTTCCATCTGTGACAGTTCCAGACTGTTAAGCTGTTCTTCTATAAGATTCTCGTATAGTTTTTCCTCTTCCAATATGTATCTCCTAACCGGGCAGTAAGGTGTTTATCAGCTCCATGATAGATGTCATAACAGGTATGGCAAGATAAAATACCATGACCTTACCAGCCATATCCACCTTTCCCCCTATAGCATTCTCTCCTGCGTCTTTACATATCTGGGATGTGAAATCCGCAATATATGCCACTCCCAGGATCTTCAGTATGACCGGCACATAGAACTCCCCGTAAGACATATCCTGCTGCCATATCCTGAAAAAATCAAAAATTGCGGAAAGCTGTTTTATTATCATGCTGAATATAACGATCACAGTTGCCAGTCCCACATAAAGAGCATATTCTTTTTTCTGTTCCTTCAGTATCCCGGCCAGCAGTGTGCCCGCTATCCCGATTATCGCAATTTTAAAAATATCCATCACATCACACCGATCACAGTTCAAACAGAGTTTTTACCGTATCGAAAAAACTGTTGACCATCTCAATTATGATCATAAGCACAACTATTATTCCCGCCAGCGCCGTCATCATTGCCTGGTCTTCACGTCCGGCTCTGATAAGCACCTGAGCAAGCACAGCTATTATTATCCCTATAGCAGCTATCTTAAAAATTATGTCAACATTAATATCCATTTTTCATCCCGTTCCTTAAATGAGTATGATAGAAACAGCCAGTCCTCCGGAAACGAACAGGCTCATATACATTTTTTTCAGTCTGCTGCTTTCCTCTCTAGCCTCAGACAGCAGTCTTTCAAGCTCCGTATTTATCCTTGCAAAGCACTTTTTCTGTTCCTCTATATCCCCTTTACCTAAGCCTTTGCCTAATAAAGCCAGACCTTCCACCTGATCTTTTTTTAATGAAGATCTTGAAAACTCTTTTTTTACGCCTTCTGACCATAACTCTGCGAAAGAATCTCCTTCACCGGCAAGGCCTTCGCATATCCTTGTAAAAACTTTGGAAAAAGGGCCTTCTTCTTTCGAAAGATCTCTGCATATTTCCGGAAGCGTGTCCATGCTGAACATTATTTCTCTCTCCATAGAATTAAACTTTTCTTTAACGTCATTTATGATCAAGAGCCTTCCTGTAAATCTCCAGCTGTATAAATAGCCTCCTGCAAAGGAAAGCAGAACTATCATTATGCATACCATAACTCTAAGCATCTATCCTTCTCCCGTATTTGTCTAACACCTCGGTAACAGTGCCTATTTTGGGCGCTGCACTTAGAAACAAGTATCTTTCAAACACTTTTTCTTCTATAAGCTGTCCGATCTTGGAGGTCCTCAATTCCTCCAAAGACATCCCATGTATACTTGTAAGCACTCCTACACCTGAAGATACCGCCTCTTTTATCACAGCCACATCCTCTTCACTGCCTATCTCATCAGTGCATATCAACTCGGGGGACATAGACCTTATCATAAGGCTCATACCTTTTGATTTTTTACATCCGTCCAGTACATCAGTCCTTCTGCCCACGTCATATTGCGGTACCCCTTTATATACAGCACAAAGCTCTGAACGCTCATCTACCACCGATACTCTTTTCCCCTTTTCAGAAAGAGTTCTTACGATGTCCCTGAGCAAGGTGGTCTTTCCGCATTTTGGGGGAGATATAACCAATGTGTTTAAAAAATCATCTTTTTCATCAAGCAAGAACCTTTGAATGCTCCTGCTGCAGCCTATTACTTCCCTTCCTTTTCTTATATTTATAGAAGAAAACTCCTTTATATGTTTTATACTGCCGTTGTCCATAACAACTCTGCCGCATATCCCTATCCGGTGTCCTCCTTCCACAGTTATATACCCTGAACAAAGTTCTTCCATATGAGCATATACCGAATGATCCAACAGCTTTTCTACTATCAGGGTCAATCCCCTTTGACTCACTTTTATATCAGAAGCCTTCTCCCCGAATCCTCCTGCAAAAACCAAATACCCTTCCGCCTTTACTCTTACTTCCTCCAGTTTCTCTTTTTCTTCATCAGTCAGTATATCTATACAGTGCCTGTACTCCTCCGGAAATCTTCTGAATATCATTTCAAAAGAATCTTCTTTTTCCATCTGCCTGTCCTCCTTTGTATAATGCAATTTATGTACAAGATCTTCTGATTAGACGGACAATTTTTCATTAATTTTTGTTTTTTTTCGACTATAATTTATTTTGCTTTTCTGTTATATTGATTATGGAATAAGGCGATATCAAAAGAGGTAGAATTATGAATGCAGTTATAGCTTTTCTGCTGTTTTTCGCAGCAATAGGACTTATAGACAAAATACTCGGAAACCGATTCCGGTACGGAGAAGAATTCGATAAAGGCATCGATCTTATGGGGCCTATGGCTCTGGCTCTGGTGGGTATATACTGTATCGGTGTATATGCAGCGGAAGCAAATGCCGAAGCCATAGCAAGCTTTTCCGCTTTCCTGCCTTTCGATGCATCTGTCATCGTAGGCTCTCTTTTAGCTCCGGATATGGGCGGGCTCCCCGTGTCCCTTCAAATAGCGGAAACAAGAGAGATCGGAGTCTTTGCCGGAATGCTCTTGAGCACTACTGTAGGCGTGACCGTATGTTTCCAGCTTCCTGTATGTATGTCAGGCATAAAAGATAAAAATGATATAGGTATACTGATGAAAGGTTTCATTATAGGCCTTGCTGTCATACCTCCGGGAATAATCATCGGCGGCTTTATGTTAGGACTTTCCGCAAAAGAGCTTTTCATTAATTTCCTGCCTATACTTGTACTTTGCGGAGTGCTTCTTTTAGGGTTTAAAATATCTGCAAACGTCACATCAAGTATCCTTACTCTTTTCGGAAATCTTGTCAGAGTGCTGAGCTTGGTTTTATTTGCCGTTGTCATCATAGGAGCTTATGTACCTACTTTAAGCCTTGCAGACTATGATCTTGTGGCAGATGCATTCATTTCTGTCGGTAAAATGGCCTCCGTTGTATGCGGTTCATTGGTATTTTCAAAAATCGCTTTAAAGCTGTTCGAAATGCCTTTTAAGTATATTGCAGCCCTGATGAAAACCAACGAATATGCGGTAATTGGTCTTATCTTAAGCCTTACCACCACCTTTGCAATGCTGCCTCTCTTCCCTAAAATGGATACTAGAGGCAAACTTATAAATGCAGCCTTTTCCGTAGGCGGAGCATATTTATTAGGCGGTCAAATGGCCTTCGTTTCTTCCCTTACCACAGGATGGGAAATAACAGTTTTCTTCGTAACGAAGATCATCGTCGGAATATGTGCTGTGTTGGCTGCATGCCTGATAAAAACAGGAGAAGACACCAAAACCGAACTATCTGCATAACAAAAAGCTTAAAGCTGCACTTAAAAAACAAGTGCAGCTTTTTTATGCTATTTATTCCTTTTTTCCAGTTCCAGCAGATACTCTTTAACGGTAATATCGCTTCCAAATCCCACCATACTTCCGTCTGCCCCTATAACTCTATGACAGGGTATCACTATCATTATGGGATTTTTATTGTTTGCCATCCCTACTGCTCGGAAACCTTTAGGGCAATCGATTTCTTCCGCAATATCTTTATATGATCTGGTTTCACCGTAAGGGATACGTCTAAGAGCATCCCAGTCCCGAAGCTGAAACTTAGTTCCCTCAGGCTTCAAGGGCAGATCAAAGATTTTTCGTTTCCCTCCAAAATACTCTTTCAATTGTAATATAGCTTCTTCTATCACCAGACTGCTTTGAAAACACATTTGATCTGGGCTTTTCATCTTCTTCTTTTTCATATACAGTTCAAAGCTTCTTTCAAATCCGATAAGCCCGATCTTCCCATCTTCCTCTGCGATACACAATTCTCCTATATCCGAACTGAACTTAAACCAGTTTATCATATAATCCTCCGCATTTGCCGGACGACAAAATCACACCGACATTTACTGTTTTTGAGTATTATAATACCATCAAAATATTAACAAAAGCATTATTTTTTGTTATAATCCATAAGTACAGGTTATTCAGCCCTGTTTTTTTATGATGATCATTTTTTGGAGGATAATATAAATGAATTACGAAAAACTTGCGGAAATAATGTTTCCGAATATAACAAAAACACCTGCGGACTACGAAAAGGAATTCCCAAAAAGAGAACTTCCTGAAGGCGCAAAGGTAACAAGACTCGGTCCAAGCCCAACAGGTTTTATCCACTTAGGTAATCTCTACGGTGCATTTGTAGATGAAAGACTGGCCCATCAGAGCGGCGGTACTTTCTTCCTGAGAATAGAAGATACAGACGACAAGAGACGTGTTGACGGCGCGGTAGAAGTTATCATTTCATCTCTCAAATTCTTCGGCGTTTCCTTCGATGAAGGAGCAGGACTTATAGAAGATACAGGAAACTACGGCCCATATTACCAGAGCAATAGAGCAGAGATCTATCAGGCTTATGCAAAACAGATGGTTCAGAAAGGCCAGGCTTATCCTTGCTTCCTTAAAGAAGATGAAATAGCTGCCATCAGAGCAGAACAGGAAGGCGCCAAGCTCACTCCTGGCATCTACGGCAAATGGGCTAAGCACAGAGATCTTTCATTAGAAGAGATCGAATCACGCATCAATGCCGGAGAAGAATTCGTAGTAAGACTTAAATCCCAAGGCACAGACGGCTCAGAAAAAACATTTACTGTTAATGACGCTATAAGAGGCGAACTCACAATGCCTGAAAACTTCCAGGATACAGTTATCCTTAAGTCAAACGGCATCCCGACATACCACTTTGCTCACGTTGTAGACGATTACCTCATGAGGACAACTCACGTTGTAAGAGGCGAAGAATGGCTCCCTTCACTCCCTATCCATGTTGAACTTTTCAACACACTGGGACTTGAAATGCCTATATACTGCCACACAGCACAGCTCATGAAGATCGACGAAGAAACAGGCGTAAAGAGAAAGCTTTCAAAGAGAAAGGATCCGGAACTTTCACTGGATTACTACAGAGAAAAGGGTTATCATCCGGAAGCTGTAAGAGAATATCTCCTCACAGTTCTCAACTCAAACTTCGAAGAATGGAGGATCGCAAATCCTGAAGCATCTATCGAAGAATTTGAATTCACAACAGAAAAAATGAGCAACTCAGGCGCGCTCTTTGATGTAAACAAGCTCAATGACGTAAGTAAAGATGTTCTTCTCAGGATACCTGCAGCAGAGCTGGCACAGTTCATGATCGACTGGGCAAAGGAATTCAAACCTGAACTCACATCCCTCATAAATGCTGATCCTGCTTACCTCGCTTCTATCCTTGACATAGGCAGATCCGGTGCAAAACCAAGAAAAGACCTTATGTATGCAGAGCAGATGTTCCAGTTCATCAGCTTCTTCTTCGACGATCAGTTCAAATATGAAGACGAAGTTCCTGAAAACGTACCTGCTGAAGATCATGCAGACATCATAAACTCATATTTAGCTACCTACGATCACAGCGATTCACAGGAAGACTGGTTCGGAAAAGTTAGAGATATGGGTTCTGAAAAAGGATATGCAGCAAAACCTAAGGATTTCAA
>JAFXHN010000031.1 GCA_017536365.1 Bacillota bacterium
CGAGATACTTTTCATTTCCCGGACTTGCCTTACATGCGTTCCACTTGAACCATGTAGGGAAGCCTGCACCGCCTCTTCCTCTAAGACCTGAAACCTTGATTTCTTCGATTACTTCTTCAGGCTTCATTTCTTTCAGAACTTTTTCGATAGCTTTATAGCCATCTACTGCTATGTATTCTTCTATGTTTTCAGGATTGATAACACCGCAGTTTCTCAGAACTACTCTCTGCTGCTTTTCAACAAACTGCTTATCTTCTTCTGAAATAGCCTGTTCTGCGAAAGCATTTCCGCCAACGAGATGTTCTTCAACGATTTTTTCAACTTTATCAGGCTGTACTTTGACATATCTTGTCATTTCACCGTTATCGTCATAAATATCAACGATAGGTTCGAGATAACAAGTGCCTACACAACCTGTGATATCAACTGCTACATCCAGATTCTTTTCTGCGATCAGCTTTTCGAATTCAGCAGCAGTTTTCTTAGCACCTGTGGCCACACCGCAGCTGCCCTGACCGATTACTACTTTCATGTGGTCACCTCCTATGCTCTTTCTTTTATTTCATCAAGTATCTGCTTAACTTTATCCTTGGTGAGATTACCATAAGTTTCATCTCCATCTGCATTTTTCACCATCATAACAGGTGCCAGTGAGCAGCATCCGAGACAAGCTACATTGTTCAGTGTGAAAATACCATCTTCGGTAGTCTCTCCATCCTTGATCGCCAGATGTTCACTTATAGCTTCTTCGATGGCTTCTGAACCGTTAACGTGGCATGCAGTACCCTGACATAACATGATCAGGTTCTTACCTACAGGCTTCAATCTGAACTGAGCATAGAATGTAGCTACCCCATAGATCTTAGCCGGTTTTATTCCTGTCATTTCTGAAATGTAATTGATGGCATCCATTGAAAGATAACCATAGATATCCTGGGTTTTCTGCAGGATAGTGATCAAACTGCCGGGAACCTTGGCATACTGTTCAAGAACAGGCGCCAGATCTGCGAATTGAGCAGCTCTGTTTTCCTGACAATTGCAACCACAGTTACAACCTTTTTCACTCATGTTAAATCCTCCTACTTCCTTAAATTCTCATTCATTTTTATACACATTATTGCAATAGATAAATTTTATCAAATACGTGTTTATAAATCAACACGATATTGTCAGAAAAATATATATTATTCTATTATTTCTCCACTACTGTCTTCCTCGATTTCTGCCACACTATTTTCGATAGATTTTCCTTTGATTTTTGCCACCAGCGCCTTCACATCTATTTCCATTATGATCAGGCTGATCAGCAGCAGAAATGCACCGAAATATGCTCTTGGCAGAAGTATCTCTCCTGCAAGTGCGAAAGCTACGATACCGGCAAATACAGGCTCCAGAGTGAAGATGACACCAACATGTGTCGCAGAAGTATACTGCTGTGCGATAGTCTGCACGATAAATGCCACGCCTGTGCAGAACACTGCCAAAAACAACGCCGAACCCCAAACAATGCCGCTTGAAGGCAGGCACGGATCCTCGAAAATAAATGATAATATCAGCATGAACAGGCCTGTGAATCCCAGCTGGAAAACACCGAGCTGGAATGCATTGACTTCTTCCTTGGCAACAGCCTTTTCTGTTATCAGCAGATCTACCGCATATGCAAGAGCGCACATGAGGCAGAATATATCGCCAAGGGCAGGTTTGAGCTGCTCATTAAGGCTCATAAGAGCTATCCCTATGAGACATACCAAAACAACCAACACCATTTTTCTGTCAGGTCTCTGTTTAAAAACGATTATACCCAACAACGGTGTGAACACGACTGAAAGTGCACAAAGGAAGCCTGTATTAGACAGGCTTGTGTACATAACACCAAAAGTCGCTCCTATGTATACGCAAACAAGTGAAATCCCTATGAAAAACGCATATTTCAGCGTTTCCTTATTGACACCTTTGAGCTTAGGAAATGTGAATATCGCCGCTATTATAAAAGCGCCCAAAAATCTGAATGCATTGAGATTGAATGTGCCCATCTCAACGAGACATAAATCTATCATGTAATACGATACACCCCAGCACAGTGTTACCAGCACCAGCATCAAGTCAGCCTTTACTTGTGTTTTCATGTGTCGTTTCTCCTTAAATAAACTAGTTAAAATCTATAATCCTGCTATGAAATACTCCAGTGCCAACTGTCCATCCAGCAAGCCTGTCTTGATATTTTCATCAACTTCATATGCTGCGCAAAGTGCAGCTCTAAGGTC
>JAFXHN010000032.1 GCA_017536365.1 Bacillota bacterium
GCATTCTTCATTTCAAGCATAGACTTGTTCATGCCGGCTTTTACACCGTGGTTGATACATGGTGCATAAGCGATGATAAGCGATGGTCCATTGTAGCTTTCCGCTTCTCTGAAGGCTCTGAGAGTCTGTTCAGGATTTGCACCCATAGCTACCTGAGCCACGTATACATATCCGTAAGCCATAGCTATCTGAGCCAGATCCTTTTTCTTTACAGTTTTGCCGGAAGCAGCAAATTTAGCCACAGCGCCTATTGGTGTAGCCTTTGATGACTGTCCGCCTGTGTTTGAATATACTTCTGTATCGAATACGAGAACGTTAACATTTTCGCCTGATGCAAGGACGTGGTCGAGACCGCCGTAACCGATATCATACGCCCAGCCGTCGCCTCCGAATATCCACATTGAAGGTTTGATGAGCATATTCTTGTTTTCGATAACATATCTTGCATCTGCGCTCATGTCAGCAACCTTTTCACAAGCTTCCACAAGAAGCTTACCTGTATCTTCAGCTGCTTTTGCATCATCCATTGATGCCAGCCATGCTTTTGCAGGCACACCGATAGAGTCTGCCAGTCTTTCCACAACAGTCTTCATTTCATTTCTTCTAGCCAGCATTGACATAGCCATACCAAGACCGAATTCAGCATTGTCTTCGAAGAGAGAGTTAGCCCATGCAGGTCCTCTTCCCTGTTTATTTACGGTATAAGGTGTGCTTGGTGCGCTGCAGCCCCAGATAGATGAGCAGCCTGTTGCGTTTGCAATGAACATCCTGTCTCCGAAGAGCTGTGTTACCAGCTTAGCATAAGGTGATTCTCCGCAGCCCGGACATGCTCCTGAGAATTCAAGGAGAGGCTGTTTGAACTGTGAACCTTTTACTGTGTCTTCTTTGAACGGAAGTTCTTTTTCTTCTATATTATTAAAGAGATAATCATATTTTTCCTGAGCCTGTTTAACCGGCTGTTCATCCGCAGGGATAAGCTCAAGCGCTTTCTTTCTTGATGGACATACCTGAACACAGCTTCCGCAGCCGGTACAGTCAAGAGCTGAAATTCCAAGTGTAAAGTACTTATCTTTAACACCCTTCATCTTGAGACTGTCTGCCATTACCGGAGCAGCTTCTGCTTCATCCATAACGAATGGTCTTATTACACCGTGAGGACACATATATGCGCACCAGTTACACTGCATACAGTTTTCTTTTGTCCACTTAGGGATGTCTGTAGCAATGCCTCTCTTTTCGAAAGCAGCTGTTCCTGAAGGTATCATGCCGTTTGCTGTTGAAAGGAATTTTGATACAGGAACACTGTCTCCATCCAGCTTGTTTGTCGGAACGAGGATCTCATTGAGATACTCAGTATGAAGAGCATCTCTTCCCACAAGTTTTGCAGATCCAGCTCCTTCTTCAGCAGTTTTCCAGCTTTCAGGAACTTCTACTTTATGGATCTTTTCTATCCCTGCATCCACCGCAGCGATATTCATATTTACTATCTTTTCGCCTTTTCTTCCGTAGGTCTTTTTGATAGCGGACTTCATGTATTCCACAGCTTCATCTATAGGAATGATGTCAGCAAGCTTAAAGAATGCAGCCTGTAGAACTGTGTTTGTTCTTCTTGCTCCAAGACCGATCTGTTTAGCAGCAGATACCGCATCACAGGTATAGAACTGGATGTTGTTCTGAGCTATGTATCTCTTTACCTTTGCAGGGAGATAGCTTTCAAGCTCTTCATCGCTCCATACGCAGTTAAGGAGGAAAAATCCGCCCGGCTTAACGTCTTCTACCATATTATATCTTGTGAGATAAGCTGAGTTATGGCAGGCAACGAAGTCAGCCTGTTTTACGTAATATGTTGATTTGATAGGTTCGTCTCCGAATCTTAAGTGAGAAATAGTCACACCGCCGGATTTCTTAGAGTCATACTGGAAGTAAGCCTGTACTTTCTTATCTGTATGGTCACCTATGATCTTTACGCTGTTTTTGTTTGCACCTACTGTTCCGTCAGCACCAAGGCCCCAGAACTTGCAGGCTTTTGTTCCCGGCGCAGCCACGTCAGGATTTTCTGTTACAGGAAGTGATAATCCGGTAACATCGTCTTCTATTGAAATAGTGAATTCCTTTTTAGGTGAATCACTCCATAAATTCTGATAAACAGAAAGGATATCTCCCGGCTGAACATCCTTTGAACCAAGGCCGTAACGACCTCCGCAAATGAATGCATCGTCAAATTCTGTGCCTCTGAGAGCGGATATAACATCCAGATAGAGAGGTTCTCCAACTCCGCCAGGTTCCTTTGTTCTGTCCAGTACAGCAATCTTCTTAACAGTCTTAGGAATAACGTTAAGGAGATATTTTGCTGAGAACGGTCTGTAAAGATGTACTTCAACCAGACCTACTTTTTTTCCTTTGCCGTTAAGGTAGTCCACAAGTTCTTCAGCAGCTTCGCATACAGAACCCATAGCAACGATGATCTCTTCTGCATCAGGTGCTCCGTAATAATTGAACGGTTTATAGTCTGTTCCTATCTTAGCGTTTACTTTATCCATGTATTCCGCTACGATGTCCACAGTTTCAATATATGCACCGTTGGCAGCTTCTCTGTGCTGGAAGAATGTTTCAGGCTGCTCTGCAGAACCTAGGCTGTGAGGGTTGCCAGGATGAAGAGCATTTTCTCTGAATCTCTTAACTGCATCCCAGTCCACCATATCTTTAAGATCGTCGTAGTTCCATACTTCTATCTTCTGATTTTCATGGGATGTTCTGAATCCATCGAAGAAATGAAGCATAGGAAGTCTTCCGCCTATAGTAGCAAGATGAGCTACCGCAGCAAGGTCCATAGCCTGCTGAACACTGTTTGATGCCAGCATAGCAAAACCGGTCTGACGGCATCCCATAACATCGGAATGATCTCCGAAAATAGAAAGCGCATGGGAAGAAACCGCTCTTGCCGCAACATGGAATACCGCCGGAGTCTGTTCACCGGCAATTTTGTACATATTAGGGATCATAAGGAGCAGACCCTGAGAAGCTGTAAATGTTGTGGTGTAAGCACCGCCGGTTATAGAACCGTGCACCGCACCTGCAGCACCTGCTTCTGACTGCATTTCTATGATCTTAACTTTTTCGCCAAAAATATTTTTTCTTTCCTGAGATACCCATTCATCCATGCTTTCAGCCATAGGGGATGACGGTGTAATAGGATATATAGCAGCAACTTCGGAAAAGGCATAAGCAACGTGAGCCGCAGCTGTATTTCCGTCCATTGTCTTTAATTCTCTCACAACGATCACTCTCCTTTCCTGAATTTCAAAGCTTCTGTCTGGATATAGTTATGTTCAGGAACTTTTCTTTCCCTGATAACGTTTCTCTGACATACATACTGACATACATTGCAGTCTTCGCAGATCTCAGGATCAACTACTGCATGCTTGCCTTTCATATAAATCGCACCATTAGGGCAGTTTGCAGCACAATCTCCGCAGCCTACACAGGCAAAACCGCAAACTTCAAGTTTGTCTTCATAATCATCTGTTGAAGAACATGGCACCATTTTTGCACCTTTATATGGAACTATTGTTATAAGTCCCTTTGGACATGCGTAAGTACAGTCTTTGCATCCAACACATTTGTCTGTGTCAACTAAAGCTGTTCCGTTTACGATATGGATAGCATCATATCTGCAGACTCTTGTGCAGTCTCCCAGTCCTGTACATCCTGTTGTACACAGACCCAGTTCCTTAGGATCAGCTTTTGCAACTGCTTCTTTACAGCTTGCAAGACCCATATCACCGTATGTAACTCCTGCTCTTCCACCGCCGCTGCAGGCAACGAAAGCCACCTTTTCTTTGAGCTCAGAAAGATCGTGAAGTGTATCCACTATGATCTTCTTTCTGCATTTTACGGCACAAGCTATACATCCAACGCATTTATCGTAATCGATAACTGCATGGTTATTTACGACAGAAACAGCCCCTTCAGGGCAGGCTCTTTCACACTCTCCACAGGCTATGCAGCCAAATCCGCATATCTCTCTTACCTTATCATCATCTTCTTCACATGAAGAACATGGAATGAAATTTGTAGCATCCGCAGGGATCATATGTATAAGACCTTGTACACAGCTTTCAGCTGATGCACATGCGCCGCATCCGTTACACTTTTCCTTGTCGATAATGATACTTCCGTCCACTGCCTTCATTGCGCCAAAAGTACAGAACTCTACGCAGCTTCCAAGGCCCAGACAGCCATCCTTACACTCTCCTCTAATAAACCCTTTTTCCTTTGCTTCAGCACATCCTGCTAAACCTGCAAATCTTTCTTTTCCTGCTGCGTGACCGGCGCAAGCAATAAAAGCCACTTTCTTATAAATCTCTTTTGCAGGTGATCCTGTGATCTCTGCGATCTCATCTGCCTGTCCCTGACTGCAAGCCGGACAAAGTGTCACATCCTTGCTTTCAGCTATAGCAACTGCGCATTCTTCACAGGAAGCTTTACCGCAGCCTCCATGGCCGCCGCAGTTTGTTCCGGGCAAAACAGCTAATATTTTCTTCACTATTTCCGGAATACTGCCGTACTGATTACTCATAAAACAACGCCTCCCTTCCTTGTTCCTTGCGTGCCTACTGATCTTGTAAATTTAAATCTTATTACGTAAAAATATTAAAGTCAATACAATTGAACATTTAACCCTCTTTTGTCATAAACTGTTCATTTTTACACATTTGTGTGTCTTTTCTTCTTTAGGAAATATTTAGAAAAACAAAAAAAACACACTTTAGATCAAAGCCGGTAAATACCGTCACTAAAGTGTATTTTTGCATTATTTTTCTATGATCATTTTTTGATCTCGAAGGTGAATCTCACTCCGTCTCCTTTATTCTCAACTCCATATCCCAGTCCATGAATATCCATAACGTTTTTAACTATGTACAGCCCCAATCCGGTGCCCTCTGAACCGCTCCTGGAATGATCTGATTTATAGTACGGATCCCATATCTTATCCATTTCTTCTTCAGGAATGTTTTTACCTCTGTTGAAAACGCTCCAGTTTTTTTCGGTTATTCTTATCTCTATAGTACCCTTTTCTTCAGAATGTCTTACAGCATTGGATATGAGATTATCTATCGCACTCTTTATCATGGCCCTGTCAGCTGTCATTAACTGATCTCCGTCTATCTCTACTTTTACCCCTCTCAGCAAAGCATTTACTTCAAACCGTTTTACTACTTCCTCTGTCAATTCTGCCAATCCGAACTCAGTTTTATTCAGCTTTATCCCTAGGCTCTCTATCCTGGATAGCTCCAGCATCTGCTTAAGCGCTCCGTCCATTATATTCACGTTCTCTTTTATCATTTCGCTGTAGTGATCCCTTTTGTCCGCATTCAGATCCTCGGCTATAAGATCCGAATATCCGGAGATAGCAGCAAGCGGTGTCTTCAAATCATGAGCAAGAGCATTTGTGATCTTGATCCTGTTTTCTTCGTTCTTTTCTCTCGCAAGATATATCTTATAGCTTTGAGAAGCAGTTATCCATGCCGCCGCGATAAATACAGCAAGACATCCTAGGATTATAAGCATAAGTTCTTTTCCGTAAAGTTCCCAAAGGTCTATGACCCCTGCAAAAATAGTAATGGTCTCTGATGGATAAACAGCATCCTCCGTAAAATCCCAAACACCGTCATAAGGGATATCATATACAAACATATATGAAAGAAAACCTTCTCTTTCATTGTATATTATATCGTTCTCCATAGACATTGTGTGATCCAGCACTTTATCAAATATCTCTTTACTGTTTACGTATTCTGAAGCTTTTTCAAAACTGTTACCGTTAACATAAGTAGTTAATGCTTCCGTCTTCATGTATTCCAAAGTGCCGTATTCGTAATATTTATAATCTGCATCTAATCCTTCTTCATCAACATCAACATTTATTTTTTTGATCGGATCTCCTCTTTTAGATGTTATGATTCCTTCATTATCTTTACCGGTTACTTTCATTTCATTTACAGTCAGGCTTTCAGGTATGATATCAAACCCATCAGTCCACAAGCCTTCAACAGTTATGTAATAATCACATACTTCCCACATATCTGCATCAGGCTCGCTATAACTCATATAACCTTCGATCTCTTTGATCTCATCTTCTGTAAAATGTTTTTCCGGATCGATTAATCCGGTGATATGAGTCTGCTCATTAGGACCTGTTGCAACTTCGTAGGAACAATACCACTTGTCAAAACTGTTCGACCATACCAGTTCTCCTGAACCTTCATATATAGCAAAATCCATGTCGTAAAACATAGCGTAAACAACAGCATTATTTATTTCTTCTGCAGTAATGTTTTCCTCTCCATTTATATAAGCCGTATAGTCTTCATAAAAACTGTTAGTATATTGAGATGTCAGTTTTGCTTTTTCAACAAAGCTCTTTGCCTCCATATGTTTGTGAAGGTCCACATAATACAGAGTAAAAGCCCCCATCAGCAGAAGGAAAATAGTAATAAATATACAGAACACTCTTGTGTATATCCTTGTTTTCATACTATCCCTCATTTCTCCTCTAATCTGTAACCTGTCTTTGTAACAGTTTTTATCTGTTCAGCCGCTTCACCTAAATGAGCTCTGAGTTTTCTTATATGGTTGTCCACCACTCTGTCATTTCCATCGAAATCATATCCCCAGATTTTTACGATAAGATCGTCCCTCGTAACACTTCTTCCTTTGTTCTCTATCAAAGCTTTTAGTAAAGCAAATTCTTTAGGAGAAAGCATCACTTCTTCTCCGTTAACTTTGCAAGTGAGCCTGTATTTATCCAGTGTTATCTTTCCTGCAGTTATCAGCTCACCCTTATCCTGGCCTTTTGATCTTCTTATCCAAGCCTGTACCTTTGCATAAAGCTCCGGCAAAGAAAATGGTTTTACTATGTAATCATCACATCCCAGGCCGTACCCGTAAAGGCGGTCTTCTTCACTATGTCTTGCGGTAATGAATATGATCGGCACATTGCTGTTTTTTCTTACCTGTCTGCAGACTGTAAAACCGTCAACACCCGGAAGCATAACATCCAGAAGTATCAGATCATAATCTTCTGTTTCAGCAGTCAATAAAGCCTCTTTTCCGTTTTCGAATACATCGACTTCTATCATACCTTCACTTTTAGCGGTAAAATAATCGCAAATCACTTCCTGCAAATGCTTTTCATCTTCTACAAGCAATATCCTGAATGACATATTATCCCCCTCCTTTACATGAAGTATAACCTACAGATGTATCCTTCCTGTGTCCTGATTGCACCATTTTATTTTTTAATGTCAAAACTAAATACTACTCCATCGGCTTTATTCTCTGCTCTATATCCCAACCCATGAATATCCATGATGGTTTTAACTATATACAGCCCCAGTCCTGTGCCTTCTGATCCGCTTCTGGCATCGTCCGATTTACAGTATGCTTCCCAAATTTTACCCATTTCTTCTTCAGGAATGTTTATGCCTTTGTTATAAACGCTCCAGATTTTATCAGTTATTTTAACTTCTACCTTTCCATTTTCTTCAGAATGTTTCACAGCATTGGAAATCAGGTTATCCACAGCACTTTTTATCATTGCTCTGTCAGCTGTCATGAGCTGATCTCCCTCTATCTCAACTTTTACTCCTTTCAGCAAAGAATTTACTTCAAAACGCTTCATCACTTCTTCAGTAAGTTCGGCAAGTTCAAACTCGGTTTTGTTCAGTTTAACATTAAAGCTTTCTACCTTAGAAAGTTCCAGCATCTGCCTGAGAGCTCCGTCCATTATCTCTACATTCTCTTTTATCATGCCGAAGTAATGGTCTCTTTTTTCTGAATTCAAATCTTCCTCTAAAATATCCGAATAACCTGAAATTGCAGCCAAAGGTGTTTTCAGATCATGAGCAAGTGCGTTGGTTATCTTTATCCTGTTTTCTTCGTTCTTTACCCTAGCAAGATATATCCTGTAACTTTGAGAAGCAGTTATCCATGCCGCCGCTATAAATACAACGAGGCATCCTAAGATTATAAGCAGAAGTTCTTTTCCGTAAAGTTCCCAAATATCTATGCTGTGAGCATAAATAATCCATGCATTTGTTCCTTCTTCACTACTATCGTCTACAATTGAATGTGCATAAACACACGTATATGCTAAAGGGCCTTCTTTCATTAAATAGCATCGGTTACTAATGCTGTCTTGATAAAAATGAGTATTTGATATCAATGCTTCAATAGCCATTTTGGCAATTTCCTTGTTAGTTACATATCCGTACATTTTTTTGAGTTCATCGTTAGCATTATGTTCATTGTCATAACCCATCAAATAATCATTATTAAAGATATAACCTTCGTTATAATATGAAAGATCTGAAACCTCAGTTTCTAAAGCTTTTATCTCTTTCAGATAATGCCCATTTAATCCTGTAGAATCTACCCAGGTTTCTCCACCGTCTTCAGACATCTTAGATTTAGTTACTCTATCAACCATTATTTCCAAAGCCTCAGGGATAACCACCAAACCGTCTGTCCAAAGTCCTTTTATATTTACACTATACTGTCGGATCTCTCCTATATCAGCTTCTTCATCGCAATATCCAAGGTATCCTTTTATTTCTTCTGCATCTTCTTCAGAAAAATATTTTTCAAGTTCCATTATCCCACGTTCACCGCTGGCACTTTCGTCATCAACAGGAACAAAATATGTGCAAAAGTACTTCCCGGAACTATCCCAGATCAATTCAAGTTCCGGGTCATATATGGCAAACGCATAACACAGCATACTTGCCGAAAGATGAAGTCTAGATAATCCTTCTGCGGTCATTCCTCTTTCTCCGTCAAGGTATTTTACATAATCATCATAAAAGCTCTCGTCATTCGAAAAATCCAACTGGACTTTATTCAAAAAATCGCTGATTTCATATTCTTTTTTATCTTTTACGTAAAAAACGGTAAAAAGTCCCATCAGCAGAAGGAAAATAGCCATAAACACACAGAACACTCTTGTGTATATCCTTGTTTTCATACTATCCCTCATTTCTCTTCTAATATGTGCCATAACTTTATAAAAGTATATCCCTAGAATGTATCCTTCCTGTGTCCTATTATACTAAAATACAGCAAAAAATAAAACAAGCCGGCATTTCTGCCGGCCTGCAAGTCATAATATCTACATCATATTATTTATCTAATGCGGAATCAAAAACGAATCCTGACATCAAAGTTGAGAACTCAAATGTCCTGTAATCTGTTGTATTTACCACTATATCAAACACAACTCCTAAATCATCAGTATCACTGAAGTCTCCCTTAACGCAGATGCCATAGCAGTCTTCTAATTCCATACCTTCCGGAATAGTTTCAAATTTATCCATTTCGTAGAATTCCGCAGGTTCATCATTTACATAAACCTCTGTCACCTTAACATCTTTGACAAGATCAAAATCTGTTCCCGGCACCATTACAAAGCACATTTCATCTTCCATTGCAGACTCAACATTCCAATCGAGCAGATCATAATCGAATACAGATTCCGGATAATCTATTGCTACAGTTCTGGTATCTTCAAGCCATCTGACTTCATAGCCGAAAAACTCAGCAAGATAGCGTGCAGGTGCATATGTTCTGTCATTTACTATAACAGCAGCGGTGTCCATATAAACCACATCTTCCCATTCATTTAAATAACCGTCACTGTATTCCACACGGAATGCGGCTTTAGCTTCCTGACTTCCTATAGGGAAACGTAATTCCGTATATTCAGTGTAGTAACCATCTTCTGTTGTATATTCGCTTGAAAACACAGCTTCTCTTGCTTCTTCATCCCAGTTTACTGTAAGTCCTAAATCTTCTCCTACAGCTCTAAGCGGTACAAGAGTACGGTTGTTTTCATCGATAAACGGTTCTGCATCTGTCCATACTACAGGCTTATCAAATACTGTTACGTTAACAGCCGGTGCTGCCATTGAGACAAAGGGAACTGAAAGTGCGAAAATGAGAGCAAATACTGCCGCAAAGGCTTTTTTCATAGATTTCTTCATATATCTTCTCCTTTTAATACGATAACAACATCTATCACTACTAAATTAGCATATGTTTGACCTACAATCAACAAAGATCAATTCATTGAAAATATTTTTTAAGGTCGAATCTGTCTTTAAATTCCCATCGTTTTTCAAAGAATGCACTGCACCTTCCTATCAGGAATCCGTTTAAAAGAGCGCAGAAAACTGTTCCAAGCTTTACTCCTTCAAAATTCCAAAGCCCAAAGAAAGCAAAGGACAAAGCTATTCCTGCCAGACAGCTGGTGCAGTCATAAACAGTCTTAAACTTATTTATATTAACGCCAAGCTTGCCTGACACCTCCTTTACAAAAAGTTCGTAAGCCTCCGGAGCAATATACGTATGGAAGAAAAGTGAAACTGCCACTGAACAGCACAACATCCCTATCAGAAAGAACACTATTCTCGGTCCGTCTACTACCGAAGTAAACATATCCATCAGTATCATTGCACCGTCAAGAGTAAACCCGTACAGCACCGCCGTAACAAAGGAAAAGAAATATGTTATTTTGAATCTTCTCAGTATTATCACCATCAGGACCAATATGACCGCCTGAAGTGTATATTCCGCCATTCCAAAAGTAAAGAACGGCAAGGTCTGAGACAGTTTTAAATACACAAGATAAGCAGGTGCCACAACCATAGACATGCCCAGATCCGCACGTTCCATAAATGCTGTCCCAACAGCAAGTATTAGTATTCCAAGCACATAACATAATTCCGTATAAAATACTCTCTTTTTCATGCTGCCTCCTCAAAAATAAAAAGCCCTCGCGTTTGTGAAAGGAAACGCTGAAAGCTTAGGATCATCCAATATATTCGATCACTTTGAAAATGTTATCAAATCGGTCTGTATTTTTCAACTGTTTTATTTCAAAAAACTTTATTTTTACGCAAAACGACAATTTTATCACTTTAACGTATTGAATTTTTTTTGATAAGGTTTAAGATGTAAATGATGACTAAAAAAACAGGAGGGATAAAAGTGAGTGGAGGACCTACCATAGAATCCAAAAGCAAAATGTCCGGAATGACTTTGGGCGTAGTTTTCGCTATAGTTGCCATATCTATCTGGGCAGGTAATTTCGTTATATCAAGAGGACTTAGCGGTACATATGCACCAGCCGTGATAGCTTTCTGCAGATGGTCGCTGGCGATAATAATCATGTTCCCGCTGGCTGCTAAGCATATCAAAAAAGACTGGGCACTGATCCTTAAACAGAAATGGCTTATAATTGCCTGCGGTATATGCGGTACAGGGGTTTACAATCTTCTCTGCTACACAGCCGGAAGGACCACAAGCGCTACCAACCTGAGCCTGCTTGCTACTTCCAGTCCTATCTTTACCATAATAATCATGAGACTTATCTTTAAAGAAAAGATCTCGCCTAAAAAAATATTCGGTATAATACTGGCGATATTCGGTGTTGCCTGCCTGCTCGTAAAAGGCGATATCAGCGTACTCATGTCATTAGATTTTACCATCGGAGACATACTGATACTGCTTGCAACACTCCTCTGGTCAATATATACCATACTTAACAAATACAAAGACCCTAATGTATCAACATGGTCCTTCATATTCTGCGGATTTGTAGTCGCTTGGGCTATAACTCTTCCGTTCTTCATTGGAGGATGCGTACAGCACGGTTTCCCTGAATTTGAAAAAGTCGGCATTGCCTGCTTCTTCTATTTGGCAATAGGCTGCAGTATCATATCCTTCATGCTTTGGAACAAAGCGGTGCTGATAATCGGTGCAACCAATGCATCTATAATATACAATACAATACCGGTATTCAGCTGCTTCTTTGCGTTCCTGATACTGGGCGAACCTATACTCCCTGTACAGATATTCTCTATCATAGTGATCTTCGCTGGTGTAACCATAGCGCAGGATTCCATAAAGTTTGGAAAGAAGAAAAAACAGGATCAAATAGAATAACAAAGTATTAAATGAAATCAAAAATCACCTCGAATAAACGAGGTGATTTTTTATAATCTTTATACTATTTTAGTCCAGCTGTTTTACCATTGCCATTGCAGATTTTCCGCCGTCCAATATCAAATCACAGCTTGTGAGATAATTATGACCATCTTCAAGTAAATGAACTATAAAATCAGACATTTCATCCGGATCACCCAGTCTTCCTAAAGCTGTTCCTTTTGCGATCTGATCCACAGCTCCATCGGACTGTTCGCGAAGCATCGGAGTATCAAATGCTCCGGGAGCAACAGAGAATATCTGGCTGTTCTTCTGACCAAAGCGTTTAGCATTTGCCTGTGTAAAATACATTGTGAAGCGCTTTGAAGCACTATATGCTATATAATCCATTCCTAAATGCGCCATGCCCGGATGTACTTCTTTTGTTTCCAATACAGCCTTTATCTTCTGACAAAGATCCGGCGCTGTTGGATCGTTCCAAATTTCCAGTTCTTCTCTTCCCGGTGCATAGAAGTATCCTGTTATAGAAGAATAGTTTACTAATTTTGAACCGTTCATGTAAGGAAGAAAAGCTTCTACAAAATTAACAGTGCCTTTAATATTTATATTCAATATCAGATCCATTCCGCCTGCATCTACAGCAGCTGCATTTACTGCATTGCCAATAGTACCAAGAGAAGCCGCATATTCCGCGAAACTCTTCATTGATTCCATATCAGATATATCACAAGACTTTCCGTAAGCTTCTATTCCTGCACTTTTTAAAACTTCCAGCGCATCTTCCATACGCTTTACATTACGTCCGCCTATAACTACAGGGCCGAATTTTCCCAAAGCTTTCGCTGTAGCAAGTCCCATACCTGATGTTCCGCCTGCAACTACCTGTATTTTTCTTTCATTACCCATACTTTACCTCCTAACTACCATTTCGTTTAGAACAACGAATTTTGTATATTATATAAACGGATCTTTCTACAATCAATATTCTGCAAAGAATTGACACAAATATGAGTATTTTGAGACATGTTAATTTTTGACATTTGGCAGAAAAAGTATTATCCTTATTGTATGAATATCCTGAATGAAAGGAAAACAGATATGTTCAATCCATCAACAAATCCACAAGTGAAATATTCTCTTCGCGAAATGGCTTCTGCATTATTCCGGCTGATGAATAACGACCATTTTAACGACATAACTATTACAATGATATGCAATGAAGCTGATATTTCCCGAAAAACCTTCTACCGAAACTGCCAGAACAAACTGGATCTTGTTCACTACGCATGTTTTTTCTGTCTTGAAAAGCTGTACGAAACTGTAGACTGGAACTTTGTTGATGTTACAGAAGCATACAGAAACTTTTTCAGATTCTGGTCAGAAAATTCAATTTTCCTGCATATCATCTGGAAAAACGGACTGTTCCATGAATTCACCTCAGTATTCATAATGCTTTCAGACGAAAGGACCAGTTATTCATTTTTAAATGATTACATAAAAGACAAACCCAATGCCAATGAAATAAAAAAATATCATCACGCCTTTATCGTAGGAGGCTTGTGCAGTATCCTTGAACATTGGACAGCAGAAGGCTTTAAGACATCTATCGATGATCTTGTAAATCTTTGTCTGTCTTTCGCGCCGATACCTAAATAAAAAAATCCCCGGTACTTTCGTACCGGGGATAATCTTTGTATTTTGTTACTGTGCCATCTGTTTTGCAACTTCTTCAGCAAAGTTTTCTTCTTTCTTTTCGATACCTTCGCCTACTTCAAAACGTACAACATTAGCAAGCGCGAGCGCCTTGTCTACTGAACCAAGGTACTGAGCAACTGTCTGTTTGCCATCTTCTGCTCTTACGTATGTCTGATCGAGGAGACAGATTTCTTTTAACTGTTTTGAAACACGACCGTCAACAAGACCTGTGAATACTTTGTTGCCAACGATGTTTTCTTTATCTGCTACTGCAAGTCCTGCAAGTTTAACTTTAGCTTCTTCTGAAAGGAAGTTAGGTAAATAGTTGAAGTTGAATTTCTTGTCTGCTCTCTTTTCAGCGAGGATAGCAATGTCTTCTTCACTCCATACGCCTTCAACAGCTTTGTCTAATAAAGCGTTTAAGATAGGTTTTGGAAGTGTGAAAGGATCGTTTAATGCACTTTCAAGAGTAACGTTTCTGATACCAGCGAGTTCATCAGCTGAGATCTCATCTCTTGATACGTACTGTGGGTTCATTGCTGCTACCTGCATAGCAATGTTTGTTAAAGCTGCTTTGTTAGCATCTGTAGCTTCGCCTGCACCTGCGATGATAACGCCGATTCTTCCGCCGCCGTGAACATATGAAGCAATGATCTCGCCTGAAACCTTAGCGATTCTTCTTACTGACATATTTTCGCCGATCTTAGCGATCTTATCTGTAAGAACTTCTGCTACTGTCTTTCCTTCGAATGCCATGGCTTTGAAAGCTTCAACATCGTCAGATTCAGCTGTTAAAGCGAGCTTTGAAAGTCCTTCTACGAATTCTACGAATTCCTGGTTCTTTGAAACGAAGTCTGTTTCTGAGTTTACTTCTACTAAAGCAGCTGTTTTGCCGTCTTCAGCGAAAGCGATCTTAACTAAACCTTCAGCAGCAACTCTGCCTGCTTTTTTAGCAGCCTTAGCAAGACCTTTTTCTTTTAAATATTCTATAGCTTTTTCCATATCGCCGTCAGTTTCTGTCAGCGCTTTTTTACAATCCATCATGCCTGCCTGAGTTCTTTCACGCAGTTCTTTTACCATTGCAGCTGTTACAGCCATGTTATTTTCCTCCCAAATATATATACTATTCTTCTACAGCTTCTTCAGCAGCTTCTGCTGTTTCTTCAGCTGGAGCCATCTGTTCGCCCTGGTTAGCTTCGATTACAGCGTCAGCCATTCTTCCTGTGATGAGTTTAACGGCTCTGATAGCGTCGTCATTTGCAGGAATGATATAGTCAACATCATCAGGGTCACAGTTTGTATCTACGATACCGATGATTGGAATTCCGAGGATCCTAGCTTCTCTTACTGCGATCTTTTCTTTCTTAGGGTCTACTACGAACATTGCAGCAGGTGTTCCCTTCATTTCTTTGATACCGCCTAAGAATCTTTCGAGTTTTTCGAGCTCATGTCTGAGTTTCATAACTTCTTTCTTTGTGAGCTTTTCGAAAGTTCCGTCTTCTTCCATAGCTTTGATTTCGTATAATCTTCTGATTCTTCCGCTGATTGTCTTGTGGTTTGTGAGCATTCCGCCTAACCATCTCTGGTTAACGAAGTACATTCCGCATCTCTTAGCTTCTTCTTCGATAGCATCCTGAGCCTGTTTCTTTGTTCCTACGAAAAGAATAGGTCTTCCTGTTGCTGCAGCCTGCTGCATGAATGCGTAAGCTTCATCGATCTTCTTTACTGTTTTCTGTAAGTCGATGATGTAGATGCCGTTTCTTTCTGTGAAGATGTATTCAGCCATTTTAGGGTTCCATCTTCTTGTCTGGTGACCAAAATGTACACCTGCTTCGAGTAACTGTTTCATTGAAATAATTGCCATTGTATTTCCTCCTTGGTTTTACCTCCATTCTGTTTTTCTTGCTGACTACCCGGCCCTGCCAAGCACCATCAGCAAATCGCAGAATGTGTGTTTTTATAACATTTTCTGTGGCTCAAAAAATGTCCTTAAATACTATATATTAATAATGCGAAAAAATCAAGGTTTTTCTCGATCTTTTCGCATCATATTTCAAGTTTTTTTGAATATTTTCCCTGTTATGCTTTTCTTCTTATCATAAAGTTTTCTTTGACCGGTTTATCCGTCTTTATCATGATTATCTGCTGAGCATGAGGTGCTGCATCTATAGATTCTCCATCCTCATTAAGCATTTCTGTCAGTGTTTGTTTAAAGTATTTTTCTCCCGGTCCGAAGATCTCCACTTCATCTCCCACCACCAGCTTATTTCTCTGTTCTACCACCGCATATCCGGTTTCTTTGTCATAATGCTTTACAAGGCCTAAGAACACATAGTCCTTTACATAGCTGCTGGAATCATAATTCTGATCCTCATCTGTAGGCTTATCGAAATAGAATCCTGTAGTAAAATCTCTGTGACTGACCTTGGTAAGCTCTTCGTACCACTCCGGATCGAATTCATAATTTTCAGGATCTTCGTAATATTTGTCGATAGCTTTCCTGTAAGCTCCTACAGTTACTGCAACATAGAATATGCTCTTCATCCTGCCTTCTATCTTTAATGAATCTATTCCTGACTCTATTATCTCCGGAATATGCTTTATCATGCATAAATCTTTCGAATTGAAGAAATATGTTCCTCTCTCGTCCTCTTCCACCGGAATATACTCTCCCGGTCTCTTCTGTTCCACAAGGCTGTAGCTCCATCTGCATGGATGTGAGCAGGCTCCTCTGTTGGCATCTCTATGAGTCATAAAATTGCTTAAAAGGCATCTTCCGGAATAGGATATGCACATTGCTCCATGAACAAAGGACTCTATTTCCATAGTTTCCGGAGTTTTTTCCCTGAGTTCTCTTATCTCATTAAATGAAAGTTCACGGGCTGTTACTATACGCTTTACTCCCATGGAATGCCAGAATGAAGCAGAAGCATAATTGGTCGTATTTGCCTGTGTGCTGAGATGAATCTCTGCCTCCGGCATAACCTGTCTTATCGTATAAATAACCCCCGGATCGGATACGATAAACCCATCGATAGGTATATGCTTTATGCGTTCCAGATAGGAAGTCAGCATATTGATATCCTGATTATGAGCAAAAACGTTTATAGTCATATACACACGCTTTCCTCTTTCGTGGGCAAACTCTGTACCCTCTTCGATTTCCTCTACAGTGAGGTTTCCGGCAGCAGCTCTAAGGCTGAAAAGTTCTCCGCCAAAATACACCGCATCTGCACCGTAAACTATGGCGATCTTAAGTTTTTCCAGATCTCCCGCAGGCGCCAGGAGTTCTACTTTTTTTGATTTTTCATTTATCATAATTCGTTCCTTTAAATTGACTTATTTTCAGCTTTTTGTTAATATTTCTATCATGAAGACTACCATAAAAAAAAGGACCTATCAAGCGATTTATAGATTGCTTAATTATATAACTCCGTTAAACTGGGACTGCGGAAAACTCTGCGGAGCCGCCTGCTGTATGAGCGAAGGGGAAGATATGGTGATATACCTTCTTCCCGGAGAAGAAAAAGTCTTTACTAAGGAGGAAGACTGGCTCATCTGGGACTATGACTACGCAGAAGACTATGATTTCCCGGAATCTTGGCACGGAAAAGTTTACTACGTTAAGTGCACTACCGCACCGGTATGTCACAGGGAAATGCGCCCGCTTCAGTGCAGATTCTTCCCGCTGACACCACATCTTTCGGAAGACGGGACTTTGCATCTTATCCTTTCTCCTATCGAGCTTCCTTATACCTGCCCGCTTATAGAAGAAAAAACGGAGCTTGAGCCCCGTTTTATAAAAGCAGTTTATACTGTATGGAAGCATCTCTTAAGAGATCCTCTCATCTATGATCTTGTTGAATTTGATTCATCGGACAGAGATGAAGATCAATTGAATATCGTCATCTGATCACAGCCGAACTCATCGTATGGGATAAAAATACTTACGGAAGATTCATAATCCGTTTCTCCCAGATCCATGGTGAACTTTATCGGCTGTGTTTTTATCTGCAGCCCGTAAGTATCAAGTGTAAAACTTACTTCATCATAGATCTCATCCAATGTCTTCCCGCCGTAATCACCCTCAGGAAAATCATAGCTTAGTTTTTCGGCTATATAGTCTTTGATGACAGTTTCATGATCCGCTCCTCCTTTGAATATATCAGAAAGCTTTACTTCTTTACCGTTCATATCATATACATAGCCTGCTGCCGATTCGCCCCAGTAATTTGCCTTGTAATATGACTCCGAATGTATGAGGTTATAGTAATTGCCTATCCTGTTAACACGAACAGTATTTGTATATCCGTACTGATATGCTGCATTGGATGCAGCTTCACTTTTGAGCTGTCCTGCCAGTTCATCATTAAAAACACTCAGTTCTTCTGCCTTTTTCTTTACGCTGTCAGGCGCACCTTCCGGATATGTGCAGCTCATTCCGTAATGCACATTCGCACTTCCCTGCGGTACATCAAGTACGGCTTCCGCTGCTTCTTCACTGCCGTATACCAGAATATATTTATCTTCTTCTTCGGAGTAAATACCTCCGTTTCCTAAAAATGCCTGCAGATCCATTTCTTCATATATCCGATCGTAACCTACAGCTACCTCGTAAGGAGCAAATGCAGTCAAATAAAACTCGGGATTCGTATAATCAAATACAAGATGGATCTTATTATCACTCAGATAAAACTTCTGATCCTCCGCTACTCCTTTAAAGGATCCCAGCATAAGATACTCTGTTGAAGGATCATAAACATTTCCGCCATAGTATTTATTGTTAAATGCATCTATCTTTTGCGAAGCAGCAGTGTTCAATGCATCACACCCTTCATTTTCAGGGAATAAGTCTCCTATACTTATCTGATCCCCGCTGTTGAGATCAAAGTTCAAAGTATGGCAGTCAATATAATGGACACCGTCCTGATTTACGGTTTTAAGTATCATAACGGACAATATGTCATTGAAATTTCCCATCACATTCATCGAAATAGTTTCTGATGACTTTTTTGCCGAAGGATCTATAACTGATGATATCCCCCTGTAAGCAGGCAGTCCATTTGAAATGAGCTCATTATATTTTTCTTCTATAACGCCATTGATCTTATCCTCTATACCCGAATCCTTTAATCCTGTAATATGCAGTTTTGTATAAAGATAAGTTTCCGGAGCGTTTTCATTGAAATTCTCCATTTCCACAGTTTCAACAACTATGCAGTTCTGCTTTAAACAGGAAATATATTCTCCTGCTCCTGCCCCGGCAGATGTATTCTGAGAACATCCGCTTACAAAAACCAATGAAACCGTCATTACCGCGATAACAGCGGCAGCAATACGTTTTTTACAGCTTAACATATCCCGCCTCCTCCGCCAGCTGCTGACCGCTTTCACTGAGCAGCACTTCTATTATCTTTCTGACCGAACTGTCAGCAGGAGTGTCCGCTTTAATGACCGCATTATAATAAAACGAACATGGGTATTCCTCAGAAGTAATGGTCTCTACTGAAGGAAGAACTCCGTCAACAGCTAAAATGTTCACATTGTCAGGAATATATCCGGTCATGAAATACCAGTTGTCGTATTTTATGTCCTTGTCAGACTGACCCATTACCACAGCATCTGCCTCTTCCTTTGTTATGCCTGTCAATGTCTTGTCTGCAGTCGGATCTTCAAGTGTATAAAACACGTAGCACTCTCTTGCAACAGGGATGATCTCTACTTCTGTTCCTGCAGCTTCGGCTTTTGCCTTTATTTCTCTATCTTTTTTATCCACTATCACCATCTCTGAGGATGAATCAAAAAGATTCACCAATGCATTGTTTCCTCCGTTATGGGTTATTGTCTTGATCACTTCCTCCTGATCCGCCCCGGTAAGCGCGCTGCATAAAGCTTCAGCCAAAGGCAGTGCAGTAGCCGCTCCATCACATTCAGGATAATCCGACAGTTCCATTATAGGATCGATCTGCACAGCGGCAGCCTGCTTTTCATCAGCATCCTCATCCGAACCGCACCCTGCAGCTGATAAGGTAATGGCTAAGACGATGATCATTATCATCAGCAATTTACTTTTTCTCATAATTCTTCTCCCCTTAGTCTTAATGATTCATATCATTTAGACTTTTTCCACTATGATGTGAGTCTCTTTATCTACATTTCCTTCTTCATCACAGTAGATAATAAGTTTTATATCATTCTTTATCAGTACCGAATAAAAATGGTCTGTCCATCCGTATCCGCTCTTGTCCTTATGGAAATCTCCCCAGACAGCTGAGGGTTTAAACTCTTCAACTTCTATTATCTTTTTTAAAGCAATGCTTACTGAAGTGCATACCGAGTCAGCTATAGGAAGTCCATCCTCACCGTTTTGGCCGTCATATGTAACATACATGGTTTCTGCGAATTTAGTATGGTAATAGATATCTCCGTTCCATTTCTCATACCTTGTAAGTTTGCCGAAAATATCCTCAACTGTGACTCTTCTCTGTCCCAACGGCGACACATACCAGCTGGTAAGAACTGCTTCTCTGATCTGTTCTTCTACAGACAGCTGAGCATCTTCATCACCGGGATCGTTTCCTTCGCCTTCTTCTCCTTCTGCATCACTAAACATTACCGCAGGCTGTACACCATCATCCATAGCCGGATCTTTCTTACCCTGCACCTCTGTTCCTTCATCCGCTTTATCTGCAGAACCTTTACCCGGATCAGCAGAAGTTTGTTCACCTGCAGGAGCATCCGAAAATGCATTTATTACAGCTTTTGCCCCGAAATATACACCTGATCCAATCAAAATAATAAAGATAAGACAGAAAACATAGAACCTCTTTTTTATTACAACTTTCTTTTTTCTTTTTCTGGATTTATTTGCCATTTTATCGCCTTTCTGTTCATAACATCTATTTTTATTCAATAAATCGATACAATATCATCATCAGATAATTTTATCATTATTTATATGAAAAATAAACGGTTATTTTCCTGATAATAACGCAAAATAAGAATCCGAGGAAATACTTAGATCCGGAACAGGAGGAGCATATGAATAATTCAAAATACGGAAAAATATCTAAAAACTTAAAGGACAACATAGATCTGCTGAAAAAGCTGACATCCGGATCTGCGGATCTTGTCATCAGAGAGATAACCGTTAACGGGATAAAATGCGCTGCCGTAGCCGCAGAAGGAATGGTAAATTCCTTTTATTACTCATCAATAATAACAGACAATCTTTATGACGATGCTTCAGGAAGATCTTACTCTTCTCAGGAACTCTTCGATCACATTTACGATCATAAAGTGATATCTCCGGACGAAAAAATATTTTACACGATAGACGATTTATTCATTTTCATTTATTCAGGATTCGGTGTCATACTGGTGGACGGGGTCAGCTCAGGGATCTCTTTTGGAGTTCAGGGCTTCAGTTTTCGTTCGGTGAACACCCCTACAACGGATGCAAATATAAAAGGTTCAAAAGAAGGTTTTACCGAAGCAATAAAAATAAACCAGACTCTTATCAGAAGAAGGATAAAATCACCCGACCTGGTATTTGAGCCTGTAAGGATGGGCAGCAACAGTAAAACAGACTGTGCGCTTGTCTATATGACCGGCTATGCCCCAAAGAAGATGCTTGATACCATCAGAAAGAAACTTACTGATGCAGATATAGATATGGTCCTGGAAAGCGGAAGTATCAAAATGCTTCTTACCACTAAACCCCTTTCCCTTTTTTCAGAAATAGGCACTACAGAGAGACCTGATACTCTTGCCAAAAAACTATATGAAGGCAAAGTGGGCATCATGATAGACGGTACACCTTTCGTGATCATAGTACCATTTCTTTTTGCAGAACATTTCCACAGTCTTGATGACTTTGCCTACAAAGCCATATATTCCAACTGCATTCGTTTTCTCAAATTTTCAGCCTTCGTTATATCTTTTCTTCTTCCTGGGCTGTATGTGGCTGTGGCCACCTTCCATCCCCATATACTTGCAGGTCCAATGGAAAGCAAAATAATGGAAGCAGAGCAGACCATGCCCTATTCCTTTCTTCTGGAAGCCGTGCTGATCCATTTTGCCTATGAGATAATGCGTGAAGCAGGTTTGAGACTGCCTAAAGAAATAGGACACGCCGTCAGCATAGTAGGCGGTCTTATAATAGGTGATGCCGCGGTAACTGCAGGAATAGTAAGCGCTCCTATGGTCATAGTTGCAGCCCTCGCTTCTATCAGTGCTTTTGTAGTCCCTGCTTTGATGGATTCACTGGTAATGCTTAGATTCCTGCTGATCTTTTTAGGAGGCTTCTTTGGAATGTACGGTATAGCACTTGGAATGATACTGGTTTGTGTAAATATCTGTGCCAAAACAGTATTCGGCATACCTTATTCTTCATCGGTTTCTCCTTCCAGTGCCAGATCCTTTTCTTCATTTCTGTACAAATCACCTAAACAGCAGTTTGCTTCTCCAAAGGTGCCTAAAGTATATGAGATGCCCGGTTCTGCTTCGTTAACAGGATCTGAGGGCGAAGATGGCCTGTCTTTGAGCAAACCTTTAATGATCCTGCTGTCTCTGGCTTCCTTTGCCGCCGCAGGTTTCAGTGTATGGGTCCTGGTCCTGTTTACGAACAGGATGATCCTTCCGGATCTTAATATCATTCTTTTGCCTATACCTATGCTGGTGTTGACGATACTATGTAAAAACTGTTCTAAAACCGGTTGTGACAGAGTTTCAATGCTGCTGCTGTTCTTTTTATCCTTAGGAGCGATACTGCTGTCTTTCAGCTTTATCCTAGACGGACTTACTGTGAAGACTTTAGCAGTATCTCTGTTAAAGGAAAAATACCTGTTCATTTTCCTATTTGCAGATTTGATAATAACAGTGCTGTTTCTTCCCTTCTGCTTCAAAAATAACCTGAAGAGTTTCGGAGCTGTTATTCTTCTTGATCTGCTGTCACTGCTTGTGATATTGGAGATGACTGCTTCTCCTATGAGGGGGCTTCTTCCGTTTTCCGTACTGTTTATGTCTGCTCTTGTATTCGTAAAAATCACCTATGCAGCCAACATTATAAATTCTTCCGCAAACATGTTCGGGAAATGTCAAAAAAATTATAAACCCAGATATGCACAGCGATCTTCATTCTGGGGTGGGTGTTTATGTTTATTTAAAATATGACAAGGCAACTCCGTCGCCTATGGCTAAAAGCGATGTCTCAAATCTTGGATCTTCGCTGAGGAAAGACAAATAATCCTTCATCCTTCTTGATATGGTTTTGTTTCGTCTTTCATCAATAAAAGAGTCATCGCAAGGCATTCCTTTATAAAGAACATTGTCCGAAATTATCAAGGTGTCGTGAGTCATATTTTTTTCGCACAGATCGAAAAATTTGCGATACTGCCCTTTTGCAGCATCTATAAATATTATATCGAAGTATCCTTCTATATCCGGAAGGATCTCTTCTGCTTTTCCGTGAATAACATTTATCCTGTCTTTTAATCCGGCTTCTTCTATGTTTGCTCTGGCTTTGTATACAGATCTTTCTCTGACCTCAATAGTCGTGATCTCTGCTTCAGGTGCTGCAAAGCCGTAGCAAATAGCTGAATAGCCTATCGCTGTGCCGATCTCAAGTATTCGGCGAGGCTTTTTTATCCCGCATAACGTATATATCAATCTTTCCATATCACGAGTTATTATAGGTACAAGAGTTCTCTCCGCAAATTCCCTCATACGGCGGAGCTGCTCATTGTCCTGCCTGTATAAAGAAAAAACATATTCTTCTACCAAAGGCTGTGTCAAAATACTGATACGAAACACCTTCTTTCATCAAAATACTGTTTTATTTTAATTTTATTGTCAATACTTGTCAACACGGCCGGTATCCTACATAAAAAAATATCCTTATGTTTATATAAAACACTTTTATATAAACATAAGGACTATAGCTTTGACGCGATCTTAACTCGCCTTTCTTTCTAATCTCAATTTATCTGCAATGATTGCTATAAATTCACTGTTTGTAGGTTTTCCTTTGTCTGTATGCACTGTATAGCCGAATAATTTATCTATAGTATCTATCTTTCCCCTATTCCATGCTACTTCTATAGCGTGTCTAATTGCTCTCTCTACTCTGCTTGGTGTTGTATTGTATTTCTTTGCTATCGCCGGATACAGTTCCTTTGTTACGGCACTTAAAAGATCGATATCATCGACTACCATAGTGATCGCACATCTAATGTACTGGTATCCTTTGATATGAGCCGGTACTCCTATTTCATGTATTATGTTGGTTATTTCCATCTCTAAATCTGTATTGTGTGTTTCGGCCTGCCTTCCAAACAAGTTCTTTTTGTTCAGCACTCCATCATTTCTTATCTGAAACATGGAATCACTGTGCATCTGATTTATTCTTTTATTCAGCATTTCCAGATCGAAAGGCTTAACTATGAAATATTCTGCCCCATACTGCATAGCCTTCTTGATAACTGAATCCTGAGATACTGCTGAGACTACTATTACCTTTGTATTTACATTTGAGTTTTTTGCTTTGATCCGTTCCATTACTTCAAATCCATCAAGATTTGGGAGGACAACATCTATTAACAGAACATCAGGTTCTTCATTGTTATACAGATCCATTGTCTCGATCCCATCGTGGGCAGTCCAGATAATCTCTACGCTATCTTTACTTTTAAAGTATTCTGATAATATACAGCAGAAATCTCTGTTATCATCAGCAATGCCCACACGAATCTTTTTCATCATTATTCCCCCTTCCGGTAACATCCTCAAATTGACACGCCGCTCCAACGAACGACATTAAAAGTTCATCCCCTCATCAAGTATTCTAATGGATTATTTTTACTTTGCAAGTAAAAAATATCGCATATTTAGACCTTTTTCTTTTCATTTATACAACAAGTTGTGTTTTTCGCTTTCCACAAGACCATCTGTTTTGTCAGCTTCATTCAGCATCCACTCAATATAAACAGCATATCCCTTTTGAGGATTATTGACGAAAACATGGGTCACAGCGCCTATGATTTTGCCGTTTTGCAGGATAGGACTGCCGCTCATACCCTGTACAATCCCCCCGCTTTTTTTCAGAAGTTCTTCATCGGTCACCTTTATCACCATGCTTTTCGTTGATGGCGAAAGTTGTCGATTGATTTTTTCTATTTCGATCTCATATTCTTTAACACCTTCTCCATCTATAGTAGTCAAAATAGAAGCTTTCCCTTTCTTTACTTCGTTCTGATATCCTATTTCGACAGATCCTCCCAAGGCCGCCTTCTCCATTTCATTATAGCTTATACCGAAGACCCCAAAATCAGAATTAAGAGCAACAGTTCCTAAAGGATGATCACTTTCATAGAATATTCCTCTCACTTCCCCCGGATCTCCGCTGGTGCCCTGTTTTACAGATACGACTTTTGAATACAATATCTCACCGTCAGCGGCATCCAGCAGTACTCCTGTGTCAGGATCTGCTATTCCATGTCCCAAAGCTCCATAAAGGCCCTCATCCGGATCATAAAAAGTTAAAGTGCCTATCCCTGCGGTTTTATCTCTTACCCATAATCCCAGCCTGTAACTTTTCTCATCAAAAGAAAAAACAGGCACTACTTCAGCGGTTATTTTTGTGTCCCCTCTTTTAGCTAAAATATTTATCTCTTCACCTTTAGGGACAGAATTAACTATTTCCTGTACCTGAACTGCACTGTAGATCTTTTCTCCGTTTATTTCTATTATATTATCCCCTATCTGAAGTCCTGAATTTATACAAGGGTTAACACTTTCTTCACTGCTTACCGGGATATCCTCCATACCTACTACAAGGACACCTGCTACATTCATTTTCACACCTATAGACTGCCCTCCCGGTATCAGTGTTTCCCTCCCCCGGACACTGACTTCTATTTCTTTCAAAGTTATCTTATCAAACAGGGTAAAATACAGTTTAGCTTCACTTTTATCCTGTACCGATATATCCACACTGTTTTTCAAAAACCCATCATCCGACTCCGACGCCATTACTGATACGGCTTCATCTCCGCTTATACCGAAAGGGAAATTCAGATCGACGGTTTTCACTTCGTCCTCAAATATGGTTATTTCACTCGGCATAGATACAGTGTACATCCCCACAACTGCAATTATCAGAGAAAACAATGCAGCCATACCGTAGATCATTCTTTTTCTTTTTTTACTGTACATATTCCTACCCTAACTTTCAAAGTCCTGTAAAATGTTATTCAATTCTTCCATTGTGTTCAGCGTCACTCCTTTTTTCATCATCCTTTTATCATTCTCACTGAGCAAGGCATATGGTATCTCTGTTTCACAGAAAAAAGCTTTTTCTCCCGATGGATCTATTGAATACACATTTACTACCCCGTTTTCTGCGATCACCTCGTATTTGTATCCTTCATTCAAGGATGCCCCTTCATATGTTCTCTGCGTCTGCTGATCCTCGTTAAGGATCACTGCACTGCTTTCGTTATACGAAGCCGCATAATAGTTTGCCGCAGACAGCACAGCCAAAGAGATCATTATACATATAAGAGCCCAGAATGCCGATCTGTTCTCAAAATATCTGCTGTTATTATCCATACTCATCATCTCCTTTTGATCTTTCGACCTTTATTACATAGATAATTCCCTAAAAATTTACTGATTATACATCCTTTGCCTTACCAAATAAAAAAGAGCAAACTTAAGTTTGCTCAAATATCAGTATACACATATCATATCTTTTATATTCTCGTATTTTGCTTCACCTATACCCGTTACATTCATAACATCTTCATTAGCTTTAAAAGTTCCGTTTGTATTTCTGTATTCTATTATAGCTTCAGCATATGATTCTCCTATCCCCGGAAGCTTCATCAAATCTTCTTTTCCCGCAGTATTTATATTAACTTTTGATCCGGCTGCATCCTCAGTCATATCCTTTGAGACTTCTTCTTTAAAAGGAATATAGATTATACTGCCGTCAGTTACCTCTTCAGCCAGATTAACGTATTTTGTATCTGCAGTATCCAGCAAGCCTCCTGCTTCCTCTACGGCTTCATAGACACGACTGCCTTCTCTTATCTTTACTATACCCGGATAAGAGACAGCCCCTTCCACGTCAATGATCATGATTGCATTTTCCTCATTTATCTCTTGTTCCTGATATACCATATCTTCCTGATAGCTTGCCGATTCTACCATCTCATCCGTTTCATCCTGTCCGCCGATATCCATTCCGTATTTTATAATAACACTTACAAGAAATATCCCCAGCATAACGGAAAATACTATGACTTTTTGTTTAAAAGTCAATTCCATATAAAAAACCCCCTTTTGGTAATATTTGTAATATTTTACCATATAAGGAGGTTTCTTTCAATTTATCCGAGCAAATACAGAGGGATCAGCTCTCCCTTTTCAGATTCGGTAAACATTTCTTCTCTTTGTACATGGAACTGCATACCTTCCAGTTTTTCCCCCATGTATTCCTTGAGCTTCACGATAATTAATTCGGGATTAAGGTGGGAATTGCTGCCCGTATCCACTAAAACTCTTATGAGAGCCCTGTCCTCTCCGGCTTCTTCCACATCGATCCCAGAGATCCTTGCTCTAATGTCTATCTCTGTTTCCTTCC